>JAAZFB010000184.1 GCA_012511915.1 Clostridiaceae bacterium | reverse complement strand
TTTTTATCTATAAGTGTGCTGTCAATTATAATGTTACCGCCGCTTATCACAGTTTTTTCGAACTTGTCAAAGGAAGGTAAATTCATAAGAACCAGTTCAGTAGGGTTATTTACAATAGGACAGCCGACCGGACTATCTGAAATGATAACATGGCAATTTGCGGTGCCGCCTCTCATCTCCGGACCGTAAGATGGCAACCACGACACCTCCAAATCATTTACTAAACCCGAATACGCCATAACCTTGCCGCAAAACAGAATTCCCTGTCCACCAAAGCCTGCAAATAAAATTTCATGTTTCACTTTTTTTCACCTCCGGTTATGTCTTTATAAACATCCAACGGGTAATGTGGTATCATGTTTTGCCTCAGCCATTCCATTGCCTCTATAGGTGATAATCCCCAATTGGTAGGGCAAGTAGATAACACCTCTACCATGGAAAAACCTTTTTTATCTATCTGACATTGAAAAGCCTTTTTAATTGATTGTTTTGTGTCGTTAATATTTTTTATTGTATCCACACTGCATCTTTTTATATATGCAGAGCCCTCAAGAGTTGCAAGCATCTCTGACATTCTTATGGGAAAGCCTTGATTTTCAATCTTTCTACCATACGGAGTAGTTTGTGTTACTTGCCCTACTAACGATGTAGGTGCCATTTGACCGCCCGTCATTCCATAAATGGCATTATTAATAAAGACTATTGTAATGTTTTCACTCCTTGTCGCAGCATGCACCGTTTCGGCAGTGCCTATTGCAGCAAGGTCTCCATCACCTTGATAAGTAAATACTATATTATCGGGGTTAGCCCTTTTTATTCCTGTGGCAACTGCGGGTGCCCTGCCATGGGCAGCTTCTTGCATATCAAAGTTAAAATAATTATACGCAAAAACAGCGCAACCGACAGGGGCAACGCCTATTGTATCGCCCTCTATTTTAAGTTCGTCAATTACTTCTGCTATTAAACGATGCACTATTCCGTGGGTACAACCGGGACAGTAGTGAAACGGAACATCAGCAAGCGCATTAGGTTTTTCAAATACTATTCCCATTTACACATACCTCCTTATCTGTTCTAATAACGCAGCAGGTGTAGGCACATTGCCACCTGTTCTGCCGTAAAAATACACCGGACAAGCCCCATTTACCGCAAGACGAACATCTTCAACCATTTGCCCCGTGCTCATTTCAACCGTAATCATACACTTGACCCTTGCTGCTGTTTTTTCAATGATGCTATTTGGAAAAGGCCACAGCGTGATGGGACGAATAATCCCAACCTTAAAACCCTCTTTTTTTGCTTGTGAAATTGCGGCTTTTGCAATCCTTGCAGTTGTGGCGTATGCAACCAATACGATTTCTGCATCTTCTAAACCTTCTGCTTCAAACTTTACTTCATTTTGCTCAATCTCAGCATATTTGTGTTGCCTTTTAATAATAATTTGCTCTAATTCATCCGGTTGAATGTAAAGCGAGTTAATTACATTTGCCTTGCGTTTCATTTTTGTGCCGGTTGTTGCCCACGGTTTTTCTATAACAGAGCCGACTACAGTTTCCGGGAAACTCACCGGTTCCATCATTTGCCCGAGCATTCCGTCACCCATCAGCATGACAGGCATTCTATATTTATCTGCAAGGTCAAAGGCGGAAATCGTACAATCTACAATTTCCTGAATGGAACTTGGCGCTATTACAATCATCCGATAGTCGCCATGGCCCCCTCCTTTTACTGCTTGAAAATAATCTGATTGAGCCGGCTGTATACCACCCAAACCGGGGCCCGCCCTTACGATATTTACAATAACGCAAGGTAAATCAGCTCCCGCGATATAAGATAAACCCTCGGCTTTTAGCGAAATACCAGGGCTTGAAGAAGATGTCATTGCCCTGACCCCTGCCCCGACAGCACCATATACCATATTTATTGCGGCAACTTCACTTTCGGCCTGCATAAAGGTGCCTCCTACTTTTGGCATTCTTTTTGACATATACGCCGAAATTTCCGTCTGAGGTGTTATCGGATAGCCAAAAAAATGCTTGCAATTAGCACGAATAGCTGCCTCTGCTATTGCCTCATTGCCCTTCATTAACACTTTTTCCATTTATTTTTCCGCCCCTTAAGCTGATTTCTTTTCAATTCTTATTACTACATCAGGACAAATTGTTGCACAAAATTTGCACCCGATGCATTTATCTTGTTCGATAACCTCTGCAGGATGAAAACCTTTAGAGTTTAGCCTGTCCTTTGCCATAACTACAATTTTTTTAGGACAAACAGTTGTGCAAAGTCCACAACCTTTACACCTGTCCTCGTTAAAAGAAACTTTCATCATATGCTAAACACCCCTTTCCCATGGCAATCTCAAATGTAACTCCAATGGAATTTTTAATAAATCCGTATTAATTTTATCCAAAAGCTCCTTTTGGCCGGATACCGCCCAAGCAGGTATTCCGGTTATTTGGGATACTTCATCCACCATACTTTGCCCAGATATAATCATATCAACAGTTGTCTCGCCTTTTATATTTGTATTGTTGATAAGTTTTGTAACACCAAGACGTGATGCCGCCTCTATATCTTTTAACAAGCCCACCGTCAATTCTGCAGTTGCGGTCATTGGGCGGCAAGCGTTTATTACAAAATACATTTCATATCGGTTTTGTTTAATATATTTGTTATACTGCCCCAAAGCGACAGCGCCGGCATCATCACCACCAACATCTATTACAACATCGCCATGCCCATTGAATACCGAATAAACTTCTGACGGGACGGTAGGCATATCAACATTGGTATTTGCATACTGGGGTGCAATAAGCTCAATACCTGAGCTGCTAAGTTTTTCTTTTGCATCAGCCGTCCTAAAGTAAGGGTTTACAATATCTAAATCTATAACAGTTGATACACGGCGAGAAAGTGCCAAGTTTATTGACACCTCAGTTTTTCCGCTGCCATAATGGCCTGTAACAATATATATCAAATTCTTTCACTACCCCGTATTATTTTTGTAACAGTTGCAGTATAACGCTTTGTAAGTCTTTTGTCAAGGCTTTTAAGTATTAACAATGGTATAACAAATCCAATTACAGCACCACTCCAACCAATAAGGATGTACCCTGTAATCAATGTAAAAACAGGCACAATATAAACAAAAAAAGCGGCTAACAACACATTTTTATCAGACATTTCAATCCTTACCATATCGCCTACCGTTGCTTTTATTTCATTATTTGCATTAACCGTCTGATGTGTAGTGGTGCAAGCAGCTTTACACATAACACAATTTTCACCGCACGCATTTGCGCGCATTATTTCCACAACCGCCGTATTATTATCTGTTTGTATAACAGTTCCCGTCTTATCCAAATAATAATTACCCCTCTTTTTTGAATTTAGTATTATCAGCCATAACAAGCATTTCTTTTGCGTTTTCTAATGCCGTTTCGGTAATATGTGTGCCGACCGTTATTCGTGCAAGCTCATAAGCACTTTCTTCTCTATTTAGCAGTTTTACTTTTGTTTTTGTATCGCTTTGGGTTGATACCTTTTCAATTAAATAATGATTTGTCGCCATACACGCAATTTGCGCAAGATGCGTTATACAAATAACCTGTTTTTTTTGCGACAGACAATATAGCTTTTGCGACGCTTTAGATGCCGCTCTACCGCTTATTCCGGTATCAATTTCATCAAAAATTAACGAGCCGACATTATCAGTATCGGCAAGTATACTTTTTATTGCAAGCATAATACGCGACATTTCACCCCCGGATGCTATTTTAGACAATGATCTCGGCGGTTGCCCGACATTTGCGGAAATTAAAAACTCAACATTATCTACACCCTTTTCAGTAAAGTCGCTTGGTGTGATATCAACTAAAAATTTTACCTTTGCCATATCAAGCTCGTTAAGCTCTGTCATAATTTTTTGTTCTAAATCGGATGCCGCTTTTTTTCGTTGATTCGTCAAATCTTTAGCTTGATTTGTTAAATTTTCTTTATACACATTAAGCTCAGTTTTTAGTTTATTTATTAGCTCATCACTCTGAACAAGCCCATCCAGTTCATTGCTGCAATTGTCGCGATATTCCAGGATTTGCGATATCTCCGCATTGTATTTACGCTTAAACCTGTTAATAACATCAAGACGTTCTTCAATACGCTCCAACTCGTCCGGTTGAAAATCAGCACTGTCGGCATAATCCGTGATCTGATATGTTAAATCATCCAAATCAATGCTAATTGTATTTAAAGTTTCATAAAAATTCGAGAGCTTTTCGTCATAACCCGCCACAGCGGCAAAATCGCTTAAAACCGCAGATAAAACATCATGTATTGAAGGCTGGTTTTCTTTTCCGGTGTAAAGTGAAAGCCTTGCCTCCTCTAAGGCAGTTACTATCTTATTTGCCGCCGAAAGATATTCACGTCTTTTTATAAGCTGCTCAAACTCGTCCGTTGAAAGCTTTGCCTCATCAATTTCGTTTATTTCATATGTAAGCATCTCAATTCTTCGTTCTTTGACTTGTGCATCGGTCATAAGTGCCTTAATCTGTTTTTCGATACTTTTTACCTTATCATAAGTCTCTTTGTATGTTTTGCATTGTCCCTCAAGTTTCGCATATTTATCAAGATACTCTATATGATTAGAATAAACAAGCAACGCTTGATTATCATGCTGGCCGTGAATATTTACAAGTAGGCGTGATATTTCCTTTATCATGCCGGCGGTCGCCATCATCCCGTTTACACGACACACACTCTTACCATCAGGAGTTAAATAACGAT
>JAAZFB010000183.1 GCA_012511915.1 Clostridiaceae bacterium | reverse complement strand
TATCTACACCATGTCAAAAAAAATGACACTGCACAGTAAAATTGCCATTACAATAACCTTGGCACTGGTTTTTGGCGGAACTATCAGTTTTTACTTGTTAGAAAACAACAATCCGGGAACCTTTGCCGGCATGAGTTGGCTTGAAAAGTTTTATGCCGCGTTTTTTCAGTCGGTTACTTCGCGAACAGCTGGGTTTAACACTATTGACCTTACCCGGATGACGGAACCGTCCAAACTTCTCACTGTAATACTAATGTTTATAGGCGGCTCGCCGGGGTCGACAGCCGGCGGAATAAAAACGGTTACTTTCGGTGTTACTGTTATCACAGCACTTGCAGTTGTCAAAGGTAACGATAGGGTAAGTGTTTTTGGCAAAAGGTTATCACCTTCAGTTGTTAATCGCTCTTTTACAATAGTAATGATAGCGTTGTTTGTGGTTATAATCGGGGTAATGGTGTTATCAATCACCGAAAAGGCATCGCTTATGGAGATATTATTTGAAGTGGTTTCGGCTTTTGGCACGGTCGGTTTAACGCTTGGGCTCACACAGAATTTGACAAATGTGGGCAAAACAATTATAATTGTTATTATGTATTTTGGCAGAGTAGGGGTTTTTACCGTTGCATTCGGGTTAATGAAAATTATGAACAACGGGGTGCAAGATAAAATACACTATGCGGAAGAAAAAATAATGGTAGGCTAATACTAAATTCAATCAAATATTGTTTTTATTTGATTGAATTTAGTATAAAAATAAGAAAGAAGGACTATTAATGAAAAGCTTTGCGGTTATAGGGGTGGGAAGGTTTGGCAGGGCTGTGGCAACAACGCTTTATACGCTTGGTTGCGAGGTGCTTGTTATTGATAAAAACGAACAGATAATACAGAGTATAGCTGACGAGGTTACACATGCAGTAACGGTTGAAACGCTTGACGAAGCAACTTTAAAAGCACTTGGTATACGCAATTATGATGCGGTTATAGTTGCCATTGGCGATGAGCTTGAAGCTAGTATGCTTGTTTCACTTATGTTAAAAGAGTTAGGGGTTAAATATATAATTTCAAAGGCGCAAGGGGAGCTTCACGCTAAGTTGCTGACTAAAATAGGAATAGATAAAGTTATTTTGCCGGAGCGCGATATCGGTGAGCGTGTTGCAAATACTCTTGTAAACACAAATATAATCGATTTTATCGAACTTTCTCCGGAGTATAGCATAGCGGAAATCTCACCCCCGAGCCAATGGGTTGTCAAGACGCTGGTAAACTTAGACTTGCGCACAAAGCACAGGATTAATGTCATTTCCATTATCAACGGTAAGGAAGTTAATGTTAACCCACGTCCGGAATATACAATAAAGAATGGAGACAGGCTTGCGGTTATCGGGTGTACAAATGATATTAATTCGCTTAATAAAACAAAAATATGATGTATATAACATCTGCTGAAAACAAAATATATAAACAGGCAAAAAAACTGTTAACCAATGCTTACCGCGCAAAAACAGGTCTTTTCTTGGCAGAGGGGGAGCGTATTGTATCTGATGCTACACACAGCGGTGCAATCAATCACGTTATTGTCAGCCAAAGCTATAACGGGCAAATCCCGCAGACGTTAACTTATCACTTTTCCGACAGTCTGTTTAGTGCTATTTCAGAAACACAACACTCACAGGGCATCATTGCGGTGTGTAATCGTAAAACAGAAAGCATCGACAATACCGAGGCAAGCTTGCTGTTAATATGCGACGGCGTTTGTGACCCCGGCAATCTCGGGACAATAATCAGGACTGCTGAATGTGCCGGTGCCGGCGGAGTTGTTCTTTTAACAGGGTGTGTTGATGCATATAATCCTAAGGTGGTTCGTGCCACCATGGGTAGTATTTTTCGCGTCCCGCTGTTTAGCATGGATGTTGATGGGCTTTCGGCGTTGTGTCATTACGATATTGTGGCAGCCACACTCGGAGGGGCGCAAAACTTATTTGACTCCTCCTTTAAAGGCAAAACCGCTGTAATAATAGGTAACGAGGCGCATGGAATCTCGCCCGCGGTTTTGCGTTATGCAAATAAGGCTATAAAGATTCCGATGTGTGGTAGTGCATCATCG
>JAAZFB010000182.1 GCA_012511915.1 Clostridiaceae bacterium | reverse complement strand
TGGCTGGTCTATCATTATGTAAAAAGGGACAAACAAGTGAATTGGCAACAATACGCTATCATGAAATTCTTAGAAACCTTGAATAAAGAGATAGCTCCACAAAAATTCCAGGTATCGGGATCAATATAGCGGAGCGTTTGATATGTTCCCACAAACAGATAAAACCATTGATATGTTTCCACAAACCTCGAAAATGCTAAAAAACGGTTGACCTGTTCCCGCGAACGTAGACATCAATAATGGCAACTCGTGCCATGTTGAGTGCGTGGTATTGATGTCAAGGGTGAAAGAGTGATGGTGCTGAAAACCCTTATACATCAAGGCTTTTAGCACACTTGGATATGAACTCCATTGAGTGAAAACGAGATTTTTTCGCTTCGCGGAAACAAGTCCATAAAGGCGGTTATTAATAGTCAAGTGGTCAGGCTAGATGTCATAGCTCGGCGAGTGGTCGAGTTAGATGTCAGCCTTCGCGAGTGGTCAGGTTAGATGTTTTTTCGGCTTTCTCCGAGGTTGTGTGGTCAGGTTGGATGTGGGCTGTAGGATAGATGTTGAAAGAACTCGCGATAATAACAAGCAATATTATAAGAATATTATAAAGAGAGGTCAAAATTATGGAAAATTATTCATTGCAGCCAAATGAATCTACATTGTACAAAGGAGCGATCACACTTCCCAATAGAAAAAGTTCTGCTGAAATCACACTAACAAACTTTAACATTGTGTTGTCTATTGCAGTAAAGAAAAACCTATTCGCAAAACCAGAAATTGAAGTCGAAGTTTATCCTATTAAAAACATTAAGGTTTACAACGAAGACCCTCAGATAAAACAAAATGACTATGACATCGAGATATTTTTTACAACTGGTGAGTTGCTAATAAGATTTGATTCTAAGGTTGAATTGTCTAAATTTAAAATGGCAGCCTTCAAACTTGTAACTGGAAAATCGGTGCAGGTAAGAGGAGCTGAAAAAGTTAAGGGAGCACTGAATTTGATAAATGATACGCTTGGCGTAGACACTGTACAAACGGTAAAGGGTGTATTTGAAAAAGGTATCATTGGTTCCGTGCTAGGAGGATTGGGAAGCAAAAACAAGAATTATGGTGCTCCTACCAAAACAGAAATTGCTAAAGAGGCTATTAGTCTTACAAGAGGGTTTGTACATAAAAATTCTTCAAACAAAATGAAAGAAACGGCAGAGCAAATGCAATTGTCATATGACGAGCAGATTGAGGTTATCAAGAAATTCAAAGAGCTATTAGATATTGGTGTTATAACTCAAGAAGAATTTAATGCTAAGAAAAGGGAAGTATTGGGTGGATAGCTTAACTGCAGTGCTTCGCGAGTAGTCAGGTTGTATGTTGGGGTTAAAAGGTTGCAAAATAGGCTAATCAACATTCCTAAAATATGTCTTAATGTTAGTTAGCTTGTGCGGTGAAATGATAGTTCTAAGTTTTGCAGGGAGTGTGAAATATGATTGGGTTAAAAAGAGGTACGGTAAAACTGCGCAACCACGAAAAAGAATGGGAGATTGAAGCGCAGAGAACAATTTACCATTTGCAAAAGATTTTAGGTGCTGTCGCAAGGGATATTCAGCACGTGGGCAGCACAGCTATACTCACAATAAAAGCCAAGCCGATAATTGATATTGCGGTTGCCGTAGATAATTTCAATGATGTTCTTGCGTTAGAAGAGGAATTAAGAAATGATGGGTTTTATTATTGCCCTAACGCTAATATAAAAGATCAACTGCTCTTTGCTTGTGGCAGTTTTTATGACGGTACGGGCGACCTGCAAACGCACTTTATTCATGTTGTTTTAGCGGATAGTGTGGAATGGATAAACTATATCAATTTCAGAGATTATCTCAATAAGATGCCAACGGTCGCCAAAGCGTACGAGAATTTAAAAACATCACTTGCAGCAGCTACGCCTGTTGATAAAGGTAGAGAACGATATTTGAAGGGTAAGCACGATTTTATTGTTTATACTTTAAGAAAGGCCCTTGTCAATTACTATTAAGCAAAGAAATAACCTTTAGCATAGGAACGTTTATCTGTTACGTGTGATCTCGTTATTTAGGAGGCATTGCAAGTTTATAAAAAGAATGTTCGTGCAGTAAAGTTTTACTTAAGAGAAGATTTTGTAGTTTTAAAAGAGCAAAATTGATGAAAATACTGGTGAAGTTGAACTTGTAATGAATTGGATAAAATGAGGTAGCAAGGGCATCTGTCAGACCTACTGGAGAGAGCAACTCGTCTTTGATGGCATCATTATTCATAATGTAGGTGTACGGCAGTTTGAATGGCAAAGTTGTTCGCTGTATGACAGAAAAATCAATCCAGACATTAGTATCGCTACTTATAAGCTCCATTTATGATTCCTCATTGAAGCAGCAGTGTTCCACTACTTCATCGTAAGGTAATTTCAGAAGCTCGGCTCCACGTTGCCTACTGATGTCTCCCTCATTGATAGCCCTATATACAAGTTGCTCGAAAAGCTGAGGTTTTTCCGTATTGATACGGGATGGTTCCTTAGAGCGCCACCCAGCCGTTGATGCCTCCATGAAAAACGTCTTAGCGGCGGTGGACGTAATAATCCCACATATTTCTGCGCGTTTGGCGAGCATAAGCATAGAAATGCCATATTCAGTTGCGGTTAATAGCATATCGGCAGACACGGCTCGTCTGCGTAGGCCTAACTCTCTGACTGCATCGTCTTTGGGGAAAAGGAATGCTCCGCTGATTGCGGTTGCTCTTTTCTCGATGTCTGCACTTTTCATTTCTACTGGCCAGATGAACATTAAATGAGCCAGTTCATGTGCAATCGTGGAGCGGTTTCGTTCACAAGTCATCGTCGGATTGAAGACAATATAAGGTCTGTCATTAACAAGGCCGTTCATACCAGAAAATTTCTGATTGTCAATATCACTTTCAAGTACGAGTATTCCTTTGTTTTCAAGAGTGCCAATCAAATCCACGATTGGACCCTCAGGTGCCAGTCCTAGATGCTTTCGTAGCGAAAATGCATCTTGTTCGTCATCTCCAGAAAGTACTATGGCGTGAGTTTCTGGTGCTTCAGGCAAAACTTCCCCTCCAAGTATTTCCACTATGGTCATAAATCGGTTCAAGTATTCCTCTACAGACTCGCATACATAATCCTGTTGTGCTACGGAAAGTGTGGAGTTCTTTCTAAACTCTCCGTGGCAAAATACAATATCTTTATTCCGGACAACGAGAAAATCGGATACTCTGATGCCGAGTACCTGAGCCATATTTTTCAATACATCCATGCTTGGTTTTCTATCGCCGTTTTCATAATTGGTAATTGCCATGGAGGTGACATTAACACGATCCGCCAACTTTTTTTTTGTTAGAGCATTCTTAAGACGGTAATACTTTAAATTTTTACTGAACAATTCTATCGCCTCCCTCTGTTTATATTATACTCCTTTTTTCATAAAAGTAAACACTTTGAGAGAAAATTTTTAATAAAATTTTATTTTCCGGCGGTGTCTGCTTTTAAATTGTAATCCGTATCCCGGAACGGAAGACCATGGTAAGCTTGCCATCCGGGTTCAGCTCCACGTGGTCGAGCGTTTTCATGGAGAGCATATAGTCGAACTCCATAATTTTACCCACCTCGTCCATGAGGCGGAGCATCTCCGAAGCATGGTAGCGGGTCAATTCACTTTCATCCATTTCTGCTACCTTTTTCAACCGGGCGACATACATTTGCCTTTTGCTTATAATCAGATTCCATGCCTGCATGAAAATCTGTTCCGGTCTGCCGAAAGAAACACGTACCTCTTCGCGCGTTTCATCATCTGCTTTTTTAAAACGGGTTATCTTTGTAGAACATCGCCACCAAATGTTAATAAATCTACCGTATGTGGCAATTGATGATTGAACAACGGTTCTGCCGAAAAGACCGCAAAAGAATCTGCCCGTAAACGGGTGCTCCGGGGAGAGGTGAGAAAGGTTATATCCGGCTCTGCGCCGATATTCATACTGCGTAATCCGCCAAAGCTTTTTATCGATTATTGCGGGAAAAGCATCTTCCAACCAGTATTGAGGAAGTTCTCCACGGTTTATAACACAACGTGATAACGGCCCCGGACTAAAAGTTTTTTGAAAAAGAACATCTCCGCTATACTTTTCGTTCTGCAAAATTTTGATTACTGTTTTGTTGTGCCAGATAGACACCTTATGCCTTGTTGGGACACCATCGGCGTTAAGCATATCGGAGATAAATTGAGTATTTTGCCCCGCACCGAGAACACCGGAGAAGCCACACAACGCAGAAAAAGCCTGCAACGCAAAGTGTTTTGAATACCCCTATGGGGAAAACACCTTGTACTGCAAGCTTTCTTGATATGAATAATAAAAAAGTTGACCATAACATTTTATCAATGCTATGGTCAATTTTTGGTGACCCATAGGGGACTCGAACCCCTGTT
>JAAZFB010000181.1 GCA_012511915.1 Clostridiaceae bacterium | reverse complement strand
ACTACCTTAACGGATATCTTCAGTATGTAAGGCCGGATGTGGAGAGGCTTAAATCAGATTACATAGCAAAAACGGGGGACGCAGCCTTTACACAGCATCCGAGGCTTTACCATACCACCGCGGATTTCGCGGCTATGAAGGAAGAATATGAGTCGGATTTTGATCCGGTATTTACAAGCAGAATGGATGAGTTTATAAAAGAGGCAAACAACTATATCATCGGTAATATGGTCACCTATACCTATCAGGACAAAATGAGACAATACAGCTGTGTTTCCCAACCGCTTGGTGACCGTTTCAGAGCGTGGGGATACGCATACTACATGACGGGGGAGCAAAGGTATGCCGATGCCGCATTTGAACAGTTTAAAACGGCGGCAACCTTCCCCGATTTTAATACATCTCATATTATAGACACAGGCGAGGCGGCACACTCCCTTGCAATAGGCTATGACTGGTTTTACAATGCCTTCACTCCGGAACAGAGAGAGCTTGCGCTCAAGGTAACCCGTGAGAAATGCTTAGAAGTTCTTGCAAGCGGCCTTTGCGGGAGGATTACCTCATCGTCGGACGGCGCTATTGAAAGGAGAGCCTTTAAGCTGATGTCAAACTATAACGCAATCGTTAATGCGGGCGTTATCCTTGCGGCTCTTGCAACCCTTGAGTACGATCCAGATTCTTCATTTCGATATATTGCAGACTCGGCACGCAGCATAGAGTACACCGTGCAGATGTTTCCGCCTGGCGGAGCATGGACCGAAGGTCCGCAATATTTGAGTTTTGCCTTGCGCTATCTGGTGCCATGGGCTTCCAATATGGAAAAAAACTTCGGACGTTCCTACAACATTATGGATGGGCAGGGAATGGAAGAAATCGTGGATTTTCTTATTGCATGCAGCGGAACGAACGGTACCAACAACGCGGGTGACGGAGATTGTAGCCAAAGATTGTCATATGAATCGTATTTTTACTTTTCAAACAGGTTCAACAAACCCTATGCTTCATATATACGATGGAAGGATTTGCAGAGCGGAAATTCAACTCCGTCCTTCTACGACCTGGCGTATTATGATTTTGACGCAGGCAATATAGATCCGGCAGTGCTTGAATCGGTGCCTAAGATGCAGTGTATAGACGGTATGGAGCTGTTTTCAATACGTGATTCGTATAACAATTCCGACTTTTACTTCTCGGCTCACTTCGGCACAACAACCGGATACCACCAGCACTGGGACTGCGGCACATTTGTGCTTGACCTTTTTGGAGAGAGATGGGCATACGATTTGGGAAGCGACAACTACCTTCTTCAGAATGAGCTTGGATATAAAGGATACGAAATCTTCAGAAAAAGGGCGGAATCGCATAACATGCTTGTTATCAACCCGACTAAATATACAAGCGGGGTTGAAATAGTGCTTGGCGAGTTCGCCCCTATAATTGACGCCCGATCCAACAAGTACAGCGGTTTTGTATATGCGGATATGAGCGATGTGTATGAGGACGCTTCCAAAATGACTCTTGGCTATTACGTAGATGACAATATGAACTCGGTGACAATGAGGAATGAATTTATCCTTGATACCGCGAGAGACTGTATATGGACTATGAATACCAAGGGCAAGGTAAAAATAGACGGCACTACGGCATATGTATCACAAGGTGGCAAGACAATCAAGCTTGAGGTTATTTGCTCGGGCTCCGATATACGGTGGCAGGACAACGGGAATCCAAAGCCCCTGCCCGAAACCGTTCCGTCTGAAAAATTTGCCAATCAAAACCAAAACGCTGAATTTAAACAGCTTCGGCTGCTGTTCGACGCACCGGTCGGGGAAAACAAGCTTATCATAAAAATCAGCCCGGCGGTCAAAAACATGAAACCAATCGAGGATGTTTCGTTCCCGCAATGGAGAGTTTAACTAGCTATTAAAATAAAATTTAAGGAGTGACTTTTATGGATTTTAATAATTCTCTTGCTTCTGTTACAACAGATATTAAAGAGTCCATGAAAATAATAGCGGATAACATGATTAAAACCCGTCCCAGAGGCGAGCTTGTGTATCGTCCTTACAGAAAAAATGAGGTTTTTTATGATCCGGGACTTCTTGACCCGAGAAAGGTGAATCTTAAAAAGCTTTATCCGAACGCAAAAAGAGGCAACGTAGTATATATAGGAACAGTTTTGGATTCCGTTGCCGAATATGATGCAAAGCTCAACATGACAGGCAACGCAAGGGTCATATATAACGGTAAGGCTATATATGATTATGAGGATAACCCAAATGAGACAAAACGCGGAAGCTGCCCCATACACTTGAAAAAGGGCGAAAACCCCGTCTTGTTCATGGTAAGATGTGATGATGATGAAAAATTTGAGTTTGAATTCATGCCATCTGTTCATGTTTTTTGGTTTTGGGCAAAGGACTACATACTTCATGTAAGAGCAACATCCCCCATGGAGTGCTTTGCCGGGGAGGACGGTGTGGGTATATCCGCGCTTTATGACAGTGAGCAGCCTTTTGACGGAAAATATGCGTATCCGACAATTGACGAAAAGTCGAATGAAATAAGGTTCGATAAAATTTTCCCAAACGCAGAAGGCATGTGCGCGTATGCATTGACTGTGGCTTTGGAAGACACAAAATTAAGCCTGGATATATTTTCACAAAGCAAGGTTAATGTAAACGGAGAAGAGGTTTCCCCTTTGAATTTTAAGGTGAAAAGAGGCGATATGATTCTTGTTAAATGCTTAAAGGGCGAAAAATGGGGCTTTGCCTTTAATGAGAGAGCGCCTATTGGCATACCGTTTCTTGTTTCAAAAAGGGGTTCCGGTGACAAGTGGCTCACATTGGGTACCTTTGGCAAGAATTATTGCATGGAGTTGCCTTATGGCCCCGAGCTTAATATACAGTTTGTAAGTCCTTATGTTGCAGAGGGCTGGAAAAAGACCTTCTGGAAGCTTAACTCAACAAATGATTATATAAGGCCGTACATGGATACATTCTTCTATAGTCAGTGGTTTTATGCTCTCATGGTGGGGCACTTTGGACTTATGCAAACTGCAAAGATTCTTGACAATGCACAGTACATGAGATATTTTACAGACAGTATGCAGAATTTGGCGCAGTTCTATAACTACATGCTCTATGAGTATGAAAATTATGGTCAGCCTACATTTATTCAAAGGGGGATGGAGCTTGGCGATCTGGACTCCATTGGAACAATGGGCATGAACATGTGCGAGCTTTACAAGCTTACCTCAAGCCCCGATGCTCTTTATTGCATAGAGGTTCTTTCAAAGGCCGCCAAGGAAAATATTCCGAGGTTTGAAGACGGGACCTATCGCAGATGGAGAGATATGTGGTCAGACGACACCTATATGAGCTGTCCTTTTCTTGTAAGGCTTGGGCTTGTTAAAAATCACAGATATTATTTTGAAGAAGTTGTACGTCAATTTATTGGATTTAAAATGAGATTCTGGATGGAAGATGACAAGGTGTTTTCGCATTTCTATTTCCTGGAAGCTCAAATTCCGAATCGCATTCCGTGGGGCAGGGGCAATGGCTGGGTATTTGTAGCACTTTCCGATGCTTTGGAAAATATGCCGGAGGATATTGAAGGCAAAGATGAGCTGCTGAAGCTTTTTGTGGATTTTGCCGAGGGCATTGCTGAAAAACAGGATGATGACGGTCTGTGGCATCAAGTTCTCACACGTTCGGACACATATCAGGAGACATCATGCACAGGTATGTTCCTTATAGGAATGTGCAGAGGGGTGCGTAACGGATGGCTTGGCGAGAAATACAAAGAAAGGATTCAAAAAGCTTTCGAAGGTCTTATGAAATACAAAATCGACAAAAACGGTAATATATATGATGTGTGCAGGGGTTCGGGTAATTCTATGGATGAAGAGTATTACGCAAACCTTGGCGTTATAGATAACGATGACCATGGAACGGGGATTATACTTATGGCTCTTGCAGAATTGGCAAAAACATTTGAATAAACTGTACTTCCAAAGTGCAGGCAGGGAGTTTTATATATGCTGCGGAAACCTCCCTTAACAACCAGAGTTCCCTCGAAAACTCCAACCCCGCATGAACACTGGGTTTGTACATTTACCCCCAAAAGCTTACCCCCATGATTTCTGAGGATTTAAGCTTTTGAGACTAAGCAAGCCAGTTATTGCTAAGTTGTTAAAAAATGGTTTTCGAATAGACTCAACCATACTACTCAAATTTACATTGGAGGGTTTATAATGGAAGAAAAAGCGCTTATTATCGGAAACGATACTGTACAAAGGTATCTCAATGTAGAAGACGTTATACAATGCGTTGAGGATACTTGGAGGCAATATGGAGAGGGCAAAATCATCATGCCGCCTAAAATCACTACGGATATGTCATCCAAAGGGATTGACGGCTGGTTCAACTCTATGCCGTGCTACATAGAATTCACGAACACTGCCGGCATTAAGGTTGTTGGCGGATACGGCGAAAATAAAAAACTTGGTTTGCCGTTTATTAAGGCAAATATTCTTTTGACGGATCCAAAAACAGGCATACTTTTAGCACTCATATCGGGCGACTGGATTTCCGATATGCGCACAGGCGCACAACCGGCAATTATGGCCAAGTACCTTGCGTCAAAAACAGAAATTGTTACAATAATCGGTGCGGGACTGCAGGGATATACAAGTCTTTTGTGCATGAGCAAGCGGCTCGAAATTAAGGAAGTTCGTGTTTGTGATTTAAGTTCGGATGCAAGGCAAAGTTTTATTTCCAAATTTGCCGGCGCTCCGTTTAAGCTGGTTGATTGCCCGGATAACGAAGAAGCCTGCAAGGACAGCGATATCATTATAACGGTAACCACCGCAAATGCTGACCTGGTTAAGGATGCATGGATAAAAAAAGGAGCACTTGTCATGACAATGGGTTCCTTCCGTGAAACAGAATATGATGTCATCCGCAATGCCGACATGCTTGCGGTTGACCATCCGGAGCAGGCACTCCACAGGGGGAATTTTAAAGAGCTTGCTGAAAAGGGCGAACTGAGCTTTGAGGCTTTTGGCGGGGTTATGCCGGAAATTCTTGCCGGAAGACAAAAGGGCAGAAAGAATGCAACTGATCGTATATGCGCCGAAATTGTCGGCATGGGTTGTCTTGATGTTGCGATTGCGTCACTGTTATACAACAGAATTATAAAATCCGGGGAAAAAGTCACCGCAGTTGATTTGACAAAATAGCATGGTTTTTAATCTCGGTTATGCACGAAGCGCCTTCCTGAACACTATCGCTCGCCGCACGTGGGAGAGATAAAGCGGATTTTCGCCGCTGCAGCTCAATTTCTTGTGAGATAAACAAGAAACGCTGCCTTTTTACAAAAAATAAATATTTTTACCTGCATTTATTAAAGGGGCTATAGTGGTTGCTATAGTCCCTTTGTCAAATACTGCCAATATTAATACTATTTGGCGAATCTATTAAATTTTCCATAAATTCACTATCTTATATTAGGTATTAATTAATTAGGGTATCCTTAAAAACCTAAAAATACTTATAACTACTGACAAAACCAAGCATTTACGGTACAATATCTGTATAGAAAAACAGCAATAACGGCAAAAAACGATACAGATTTGGAAGGTGCGAGTAATGTATTTTAGGGAAAATATGCAAATTTCATTATTTGAGTTTGGTCAGAAGGCAGGAATAAAACTTAACCCTGATAACAGATGGATTAAGATGGCACATTTAATTGGTGGATATGCATTTATAGATAAGCTATCGTGGGAAGCATACAATGAAAGCACTGATTTAATAGAGGTTATCAACAAATATAAGAAAACATATGGCTGTTATCCTGAGGCAGTAATGGTGGATAAACTGTACAGGAACAAAGAGAATATAAAGTTTTGCAATTCTCATGGAATTCGGATAAGCGGACCAAAGCTTGGCAGACCCAAAAAAGATGAAACCTATGACAAAATGCAGGAATATAAGGATGCGGGCGTACGAAATGCAGTAGAAGGAAAGTTTGGTATAGGCAAGGTTGCATATGGACTGAATAAAATAAAAGCTAAATTGAAATCCACAGCAGAAACTGTTATCAATTTAGCCTTTTTAGCTATGAATTTGCAAAAGAAGTTAGCACTTCTTTTGTTGCAATTTTTAAGAATTGTTATAAAACAAAAAATATGGGGTTTTTAAGGATACCCTACATAGCTTTTATTATACGGACGTAACATGAATCTCACCGTTGTCGCAGTATTCTACACGTTCACCTTCGCATTTGAGCTTTTGCATTCTCTTAAAATACTCTTCTTTTGACGCAAACGGAACAACCTTGTTATCTATCACACTATTTGCACGATTGGCATTGTCTGACAAAAGAAGACTTAACATAATAAGCTGAACTTTAGCACTACCCACACAAGCCGTTTGCGGATTTTTTATATAATAATCACTGCCGTGTGAATTACCTATCGCCCCTGGCATATATGGATGTATAACAGGCATAACGGCAGATAAATCCCCCATATCGGAACTGCCCGTACCAAATATCCTGTCCACAATAACTCTATCCTTACCCATTACATACTCCATCGCTTCTCTGGTCACTTCTATAAGAGTAGCGTCATTGTTAAGAGGATGATATCCTGGTTGGTCATTAATCTCAATTTTCGCACCCATACTAATAGCAGCACCTATGATAGCACGATTAACTTTTTTATTTTCATATTCAATAGCCGCAAGTGTTTTACCCCTGACATAGCTTTCGAGCGTAACATCCGATGGAATTGCATTAACGGCGGCTCCACCGTTTGTAATGATAAGATGTACCCTGATTAAGTCTTCCTCCTTAAATGTTTCACGAAGTGAGTTTATAGCAGACAGACCAAGTGTAGCTGCATAAAGCGCATTAATGCCATCATGTGGATAGCCGCCGGCATGTGCAGCAATTCCTTTGTAACACACAAATTTTTTAACATTTCCTACTGAACCTTTTCTTATTACCGCTTTTTCTCCATTTGTTGTGTGAATCATAAATGCCATATCCACACCGTCAAAATATCCTCTGTATAAAAATTCGATTTTACCACCGTTAAAGCTGATAATACCCTTTTCACGCAAGCCTTGGCGAAAACCGATTTCTATACCCTCTTCCGCCGGAACGGCACACAGGCGCACAGAACCGCAAAGTCCGTCCATTACGCCTTCCTCCCTAAGCGCGGCTGCTATGCCAATAAGCGCCGCACACTGCGCATTATGTCCACAGCAATGAACAGCATGGGTCTTTGGGTCTGCCTCCGGGTGCTCATTGCAAATCAAGGAATCCAGTTCTCCTAAAATTAAAATTTTGGGGCCCGGTCTTCCTGTATCAATATCGGTATAAAAGCCCGGAATGTCCCCCGCCATTGTAAGTGTGTATCCAAGCCCTTCAAAAATATCAGCCAAATATTTTGAGGTATTCCACTCCCGAAATCCGGTTTCAGGGTTTTTCCAAATGTATCGGTCCGTATCCAAAAGCAGTTTGATGTGTTTCTCAACAGCTTCGTGTATTTCTTAATACATAAAACCTACCATTACCTTCTGTCAATAATTTTTTTATTCTTATTTTTTTAAATAACTTCAATGCCCAGTATATCGCATAAGTTCTTTATCCTTTGTGTATTATCACCGTATGAGATAATATAATGCTGACACATCACATTTTGTGCAAAACTCTCAACGTCATCAAGCAGGATTTCAAGCCCCGGCAATTGCGGTGCCGGCTGTGTCCAGCCTGCCTCCTCCCACTTTCTCGGAGTTACTCCCTCACCTGTTACCATATGCATATAATATTTCCCGTCTGTATAGACCAAACGACACATTGTAATTAGGCCCGTTTTAACCTTTGAAACATTTAATATACCTTCTGACAACTCACCGAACGCCGCAGGCATTACCGTAACATCACCATCAATGATTTCCTGTGGTACATAGTCAGGAACTCCCGCCAGAACTCTGT
>JAAZFB010000180.1 GCA_012511915.1 Clostridiaceae bacterium | reverse complement strand
GGGCGTACCTTATCTAAAGTTTTGGCGAAAAAATAGTCATGGATTAAGAAGTTTAATTTATCATACTTCTTATCCAAAACCTTGTAATTCCCAAAGGGAACATTTCCAACCGCCACATCAAAAAAGCTGTCAGGGAGCATGGTGTCCTCAAAGCCTTGAATGGCTACACTGTTTTTTTGATATAACTGCTGTGCGATTCTGCCTGTGATGCTGTCAAGTTCAATACCGTAAATCTTGCTTTCTGCCATACTGTCCGGCACAAGTCCCATAAAATTGCCTGTTCCACAAGATGGCTCTAAAATATTACCCTGTTTAAAATTCATATTTTCAAGTGCTTTATACATTGCCTTGATTACCGTGGGGGAGGTGTAGTGTGCGTTTAGAGTGCTTGCCCGTGCCTGCTCGTACTCGTCTGGGGCAAGAATAGTTTTAAGCTGTAAATATTCAGTTGACCAATTCGATTTGCTTTCGTCAAATACATCCGGTAAGCCGCCCCAACCGACATAACGGGATAATATTTCCTGTTCCTGTGGTGTTGCAAGGCGGTTGTCACCCTCGCAATCCTTTAGAACACGAATCGCCTCTATATTGTTTTTATACTTTTCTTTAGCACCGCCATAGCCCAATTCATCATCTGTAATCACAAAATTATGTCGCTGTGACATTTCAATTTCAGGGTAAACCATGGTGTTAGGCACTTTGTCGGTCTTTGGTTTTATAAAGGTGGGAGTGAGTTTTTCCTCTTTCTCCGGCTCTAAATATTGTCTTACAACTTCAATCTTTTCAGAGCGACTTATGGGAAATCCACTTTGCTCCTCAAAGGTTAAATCACGCATGGAAACATCACCGGAGAAGGCTGAAACGCTTTCAATTAAAAATCTGTGGTTGTCAATCACCACTTCTTTTCCGATAATGTCGCTGTAATCAGGTGTCTCCTCGTCTGAAATAGTATCAACATCATCAGAATCAACCTCTTTTTCATCTGCCGGGGTCAATACTTCCTCTTGCTTTAAGGTTTCAGCTTGTGCCTGTATTTGTGGCTTGATATTCTCCGGCATTTCCTTATCGTAATAGGTAATATTTCCGTCATTATCAATATGGGCAACGGTTTTATAATCACCATTTACCTCCTCAAGCCTGTTCCATACGGTAAGACCGTTACCAAGATAACCAAAACCTAAATCATACTGTTTTTCCTCACCGGATACGATTAGTAGCGTTTGCATTTCACCCGTCTTATCGTCTTTCCCATGAAGTGCCACGGTGTAACCATGATTCGTTAGTGTGTTTATGCTATCTTCCAAAGTGTGTGATGGAATGCCACACATAGGCAGGCGGTTTTCTGAGCCTTCAATGATACGCTCCGTTATATTAATATCCAAAACCTCGGCTGCCACTTTTGCATCCTCGCCCCAAAACTCAAAGAAATCACCCACTTGCAACACTGCAATACTATCGGGATATTCTTCTTTTATTCCCTGATATTCAAGCCATAAAGGTGAGGGGGAGGGGTTTTCCTTAGTCTGCACACTAAATTTGCCAAACAAGGCAAACTCGCCCTTGATATACTTTTCGAGGTTTTCTATCGCCTGTGTTCTTTCCTCATAGTGCTTATTATCAAGAGGTATTTCTAAAATATTTTCCTTCATCTGTAACAGAGCTTTTTCCGTTTCACCCTTATCGTCAAGTAAATCCGTAATGATTTTTATCGCATCACGATATTCAAAACCATAAGGGAAGGGGCGGGATATTTCCATTGGCAAGCCGTAATAGAAGTAATAAATGCCTTCCGCAATTTGCTTTTTCTCGTACTCCGGAATATAGCTTATATCCCTATCAGATAAGTACCTGTCAGTATTTATGAGGG
>JAAZFB010000016.1 GCA_012511915.1 Clostridiaceae bacterium | reverse complement strand
TATTTATATTAAGTTTACTAAAAAAACAATAAGAAAAGTAGGAGGAGTAGTGGTCGATGAGTGATAAAAACAAGGCAAACAAAGGGGAAGAAGATGTTTGTGGTTTTGTAGATGAACTCATGCAAATGCGGGTATTTAGGTGACCCGGTTAAAGCATGCACATGCACCCCGGCACAAGTTTCAGGATATTTGGGTAAGATAAGCGGTCCGCTACTCGACAGGGTAGATATTCACATAGAAGTCTCGGCGGTTAAGTATTCGGATTTGGACAGCCCACATGTCAGTCAAACAAGCGTTCAGATTAGAGAGCGTATTAATGCAGCAAGAAGGGTGCAACTTGAGCGTTATAAGCAAGAAGGGATTTACTCAAATTCACAGCTTTATGCTTCGAAAATAAAAAAATATTGTAGCTTGGGAAAAGAAGAAAAGGACTTGCTAAAAGCTGCTTTTGACAATCTTGGGCTTTCAGCACGCGCGCATGACAGAATCTTAAAAGTTGCAAGAACAATTGCCGATTTGGACAATAGCGAAAAAATTGAAATTAAACATATAGCTGAGGCAATACAATATAGAAGCCTTGATAGAAAGTATTTGTAATAAAAAAGCGGGGAGGAAAGCTAATAAATGCGTACAGTTAAAATAATAACTGACAGTGCAAGTGATTTGCCTGCCGAATTTTTTGAAAAATACGATATTTCAATGTTACCTATGGGAATTGTGGTCGATAATAAAACATATCTGGATAGGGTTGATCTGGACTTGGCCACGCTTTTTGAAATAATAAAAGAAAATCCCCAAAATGTGCCAAAAACGGTTATGCCTTTGGCAAGCACAATGACGGATGAGTTTCGAAAGAATCTGCAAACTTTTGAACATCAGATTTTCGTCTGTATTTCTTCAAAGGGTAGTGGTACATACAATCTTGCCAATATGGTAAAAAGTGAGATAGAAGAACAAATCGGTGGTCCGTCAAATATTACCGTTGTGGATAGTATGTCTTTTTCGGCGGGGTATGGCCTCGCCGTTATGAAAATGGCAAAAGCGGCTTATGAGGGTGCAGATTTTAATACTGTAATGTCAGTTTTTAATAACAACTTGGAAAGAACGCACGTATTTTTAATTGTAGACGATTTACAACATCTGCAGCGAGGTGGGCGCATTAACCCATCTGCAGCATTCGTTGGCGAAATGCTTGGCATTAAGCCGATATTAACAATAAAAAACGGGATGCTTGACAGTTTCAGTAAGGCGCGGGGAAAGAGAAAGGCTATTGAAATGCTTGCCCAGCTGTTATTGGAACGGGTTAAAAGGGCTGAGGATACAAATACTTATTTTGTACATACCAATGCATCGCAAGAAGTGCAACTGATTAAAGATTATGTTTTATCAAAAATAACGCCTAACGAAACGATGACATTTGAACTTGGGCCGTGCGTCGGTTCACATACCGGTATTGGGCTATTGGGCATTGTGTTCACGGTTTAGGGATAGTATTGGGTTTTTAAAAACATGCTGAATATAGGCATTGAAACGGAGTTATGTAATTGAAAATACTTATGATACTCATGGGGTTGGAAATAGGCGGCGCCGAAACCCATGTGGTGGAACTTTCGAAGGAACTTAAAAGGCGCGGTCGGGAAATTACCGTTGTATCGAGCGGCGGGGTTTATACGGCTGAGCTTAAAGCCGCCGGGATAAGGCATGTTTGCTTGCCAACTGATAGCCGACACCCGTGCAAAATGCTAAAAGCTTACATTGGCCTTTTTAACCTTATAAAACACGAAAAGTTTGATGTTGTACATGCCCATGCGAGGATACCTGCTTTTTTATGTTCGCTTATTCGCAGAAAGTTAAAGTTTGATTTTATTACAACGGCGCATTGGGTATTTAAAACCGGACCCCTACTGAATTTCCTTACTAATTGGGGGCAGCGGACTATAGCGGTAAGTGATGATATTAAACGATATTTAAACAGTAATTATAATGTATTGAATAATCATATAACAGTAACAGTTAATGGTATTGATACAGAAAAGTTTTCTTCTGCAAACACCGCTGATAATATTATGAAAGAGTTTCAGCTAAACCCCAAGGCAAAACGGTGCGTATATGTTAGCCGAATAGATATTGACCGAAGTGCGGTTGCGTTTTTGCTTGTTAATATAATGGAGCAAATTTGCGAAAAATACCCCGATTTTGAACTTTTAATTGTGGGCGGGGGTAATGATTTCTCACGTTTGAATAATGCCGTCTCAGCCTGCAATAAAAGGCTCGGCAGAAAGGGCGTAATACTTGCAGGCCCGCGCGTTGATATTAACAATTTTATTGCGTGTGCGGATATATTTGTTGGAGTTAGCAGGGCAGTTTTAGAGGCGATGGCTGCTGCTAAACCGGTTATAATCGCCGGGAATGAGGGGTATATAGGGCTTTTTGACAGTGAAAAACTGACTGTTGGCATTGAAACTAACTTTTGTTGCCGCGGATGTAAAATATCGACGGAGGAAGAGTTGCTCAAAGATATGTTAAGCTGTTTGGGTAAAACAGTTGAGCAACAGAGCGCCATGGGCGAATACAATAGAAATATAATTAATGAAATGTATTCCGTTAAAAAGATGGCAGACGACTGTGAAAGAGCGTATTTGGATTTGCTATCAATTGATAAACAACGTCCATATGATGTGTTAATATCAGGTTATTACGGATATAAAAATGCCGGTGATGATTCCCTACTGTATGCAATTATAAATAATCTAACCAAGGAAAAACCCAACATCGATATAACAGTGTTATCTGCAAATCCTTCCGAAACGAGGCGGACATACGGTGTAAGAAGCGTTCATAGGTTTAATGTATTTAAAATATTACATTATATGCGCCGGACAAAACTTCTGATAAGCGGTGGGGGTAGCTTGTTGCAGGATGTTACCAGCACGAAATCATTGTACTATTATCTTTACGTGATTAGGTGTGCACATAAATCCGGTATGAAAACAATGGTATATGCAAGCGGAATAGGCCCTATCAAAATTAAGAAAAATAAAGACAAAACTGCTAAAGTTTTAAATATCGTTGATTTAATAACGCTTAGGGAACCCGCCTCTTTTGATGAGTTAAAGCAATTAAAGGTTGAAATCCCACCTATATATATTACAACAGACCCGGCGTTTTCATTAGAAGAGACAAACACTGCCGATGTTGATACTATTTTTGAGAACGAGGGAATAGATAAAGCAAATCAATACTTTGTTGTAAGCGTAAGAAAGTGGGAAGCAGCAGATAAAGATTTCAACACAAAACTTGCAAAGCTCTGTGATTATATAGTCGAAAATTATAATTTGAAGCCCCTTTTTATACCTATGCAAGCGAATATCGATTTTGATGCAAACTCTGCGGTAGCAAGGCATATTCAAAATAATTATGCATTGATCAAGGGCAACTATTCGGCACTGCAATTAATCAAGATAATATCCAATGCGAAGCTGGTAATAGGCATGAGGCTGCATGTGTTAATTTATGCCGCAATGGCAAGCGTTCCGATTTTGGGGCTTTCATACGACCCGAAAGTTGATTCTATGCTTGCGTATTTGTCGCAAAAATACAAACAAAATGTTACTTGTATAGATGTTGAAACAATGAAAAAGTATATAGATGAAATAATTGCAAATCGTGGGCAAATAACAAAAATCCTTACAGCTGCGGTGGGGGATATGAAAGAAAAAGCCCAAGCGGATTCGAAATACGCAGTATCACTATTAAATTAATTCTCAATTAAAATATCGGCCTATCATGGTTTTGATTATGTGTTATAAAAAAGGGAAAAGATATGATCCATACAATACAATAAAAAAGTGAGGTTGAAAAACTATGTGGAAAGACTTTAAAAAATTCGCATTCAAAGGCAATGTAATGGACTTGGCAATAGGTGTTATCATCGGTGGTGCTTTTGGGAAAATTATTACTTCTGTTGTTAATGACATTGTTATGCCTATTATTGGGTTTGCAACTTCGGGTACAGACTTTAAACAACTGAAATGGGTGTTAAGCCCCACAGTTGTAGAGGCAGATCAAGTTATAAAAGCAGAGGCGGCAATTTTGTATGGCAATTTCATTCAAAATGTAGTGGACTTTTTCATTATAGCCTTATGCATCTTTTTTGCCATAAGGTTTTTAAACAAGTTAAAATCCCCGGTTGAAGAGAAAATCGACGAAAATGCTGATAGCATACCTGTTGTAACAGAAAAGGATTTACTTGAAGAAATAAGGGATTTATTAAAGGTATCGGCAAAGACTAATTCACATTAAATATACAACCATAATCGTGAATTAGTATAAGCTGACGTCAACGCAGCATGATGGAAAATGAACAAGAGCAAAACTAATATATAGGGTATCCTTAAAAAGTGCAACTTTTTAAGGATACCCTATTTACTGATTCGCAATTAATGAAATTTTTCTAACGCGAATTAGTATTATAATTGTGTAATAATCATGTAATAATAGACAAAAGCGAGAATTAGTGGTAAACTGGAACAGGGTGAAAATATTGATTTAAAGGAACAGATGGTAGGCTGTGTAATACTCAAAATAAATATTGAAATCTACAAATAATTATGTTATCATGTAGAGAAATTGTATAACATATCGGTTGCATCAGAAAAATTCATAATTTGTTAGCATTACTACGGAGGTTAGAATGAAGAAGATAGCTGTTTTAGGGTTTGGCACGGTAGGATCCGGCGTGGTGGAAATAATAAGTGGCAATTCATTTAAGGACAAAGCCGGTGAAGGACTTTGTGTTAAGGCGATTTTAGATATTCGTGATTTTTCTCAAAGCCCCTTTTCCAATCTCATAGTAAGCGATTTCGATAAAATTTTAACAGATAATGAGATTGATATTGTAGTTGAGACGATAGGTGGCATTAATCCTGCACTTGAATTTACCGAAAAGGCGTTTAAAGCAAAAAAAAACGTTGTAACTTCAAACAAAGAACTTGTGGCAACAAAGGGGGCACAGTTAATTCGAACCGCCCGCGAAAATGCTGTAGCTTATTTGTTCGAAGCGAGCGTGGGTGGC
>JAAZFB010000179.1 GCA_012511915.1 Clostridiaceae bacterium | reverse complement strand
TGATTTTGTAAACAACATACCCTGTCCCGATACGGAAACCACAGCCATGCAGAATTATACCCATAACTATCAATATGATGAACTCGGGAATATACTGCAGATGCAAAGTGTAGGTAATTGGACACGGAATTACGTTTATAATAATCCCATGACCAATAATTATTTACTTGGACATGGAAGCGGAACGGTTTACACCTACGATGCCCACGGCAATATGCTAACCATGCCTCACTTAACCGCTATGGCATGGGATTATCTCGACCAACTCCACAGTGCCGGCAATGGAACCTTTACTTCATACTATAATTACGATGCCGAAGGAAAACGAACAAGAAAAGTAGTTGTAAAAAACAATATCCGTGAAGAACGCTATTACATGGGTGATTATGAAGTTTACAGAAAATACATAAACAACACCCTTGACACCGAAAGAAACACCCTACATATAAGTGATGATGAAAAACGCTTTGCCATAATAGATACCTTAACCGTTGAAAACGGAGAAGAATTAGACCCTTACCAAGTTACAATCCGTTACCAATACGATAACCATCTCGGCTCAGCTTGTTTGGAATTGGACGGGAGTGCAAGCATAATCAGTTATGAAGAATACCATCCTTTTGGTACAACAAGTTATAGAAGCGGCAGAACGGAAACGGAAGTATCCCTGAAGAGATATAAGTATTGTGGAAAAGAAAGAGACGAGGAGACAGGTTTGTATTACTATGGCATGCGTTACTACGCCGCTTGGATATGCAGGTTTGTTTCTGTGGATCCACTGCAGTTTAAGTACCCACATTACACACCTTATCAATATGCAGGAAATAAACCGATAACCTTTATTGATTTGGATGGAGGGGAGGAGGCAGATCCGAAAACAGGAAGAATAACAGCAACTATTTATTTTCAGTTTGATGTTGATACAAAACAAAACACAGAAAATACGAACACAAGAGCGTTATCGGATGAACAAAAACAAGCTTATATTGATAAATTTAGAGAAAATATAAATACAGTATGGAATAGTTTTACTTTAGCTGACGGAACTTCTGTTGATGTAAGTGGCGTTGAATTTTTACCTGCGAAAGAAGGTATGACAGCTTCAAAATTGAAATCTAATGAAATATTATTAACCGTTGGATATGGAGAAAATGCAAATCCGGATGCTATTTCAGGAAGATCATATATAGAATCAGATAGAAAAACAGGATATATGTATCACACGGAAAATCCAACAGAAGCGGCTCATGAATTTGGACATATAATGGGGTTATCCGATAGATATGCAAATGTAATGCAATATGCTCCTAATCGTTCATCTGAATTTAATTTATTAGAAGCTAATACTATACCATTAGTATTACCTAAAGGAGAAAGTGATTATAATCCTTCAACAAATTTGATGAGTAGTCATAATGGAACGTCAATTACTCAAAACCAATTATCGATTGTATTTGCGGAAGGAAAGACTGAGGAAAATTATCAAGCCCCTGTAGTGCTTATAGTTAATGAAAATTCAAAACTATCTCCTGATGCAGTAAGTGTAAAGGGAAATGGTGTGAATTATATTGTAAAAGGATACAAAATGGAAAAAGGAGTTCTTAGAAGTAGAACGAATAGTATCAATTGGGCAGCAAAAAATATAAATAGGCAAAATAAAAGTAATGTTAAAAACGCATATTTTCAAAATAGACCAAACAATTGGGA
>JAAZFB010000178.1 GCA_012511915.1 Clostridiaceae bacterium | reverse complement strand
TGTGGTGATCGTACCGATAGCGGTACGGATATGTCAGCTTTCGATACCTTTTATCGTCGTCGTCGATATACAACCCATTCGACAGCAAATAATCCGCTGCTTTGGTTTTTGATGCTTTAATGTTTCCCAGCATATGCTGCGCTCCCGAAATACAACATTGCCCAAGCCCTTCTAAAACGCAGATGGTAGTGTGAGGGTCGCCATTTTCCGAATTTATATCCCTGGTAAATCCTCCATCCGCCTTTTGAACCGAAAGAAGATAATCGACCAGCTTAACGATACGCGGTTCGTCTTTGCAAAAATACGAAGCATAATTCAATACCATTCCGTCAACGCATATATCGCTGGGATGTTCGTATTTGGAAAGGTTCATCCCTCCGTCTTTATTCAAACATTCATCAAACATCCTTGTGACCATATCTTTACATGACTTCAATCCATATGGTACATGCAAATTTTTCAGATCAAGCAGCGTATAATGCGTTGATGTCCATTTTGGCTGATAATAATAAAACCCCCAATGCCCATTTTCATTTTGGCAAGATAATAATTTTGCGGCAAAGCCTTCAGTTGCAATTCTACTTTGCAATCGCTCAAGTATTGGCTCGACCGAGCCTAATAAATATCGATGAGTCATGTATTGAATGGAAACGTCGCCCTCAAGCAGCCATGCAATTTCTTCATTCAAAATATCACCCTCTTATCCTTATATTTCCTATTATAATATAATGGCGCCTTAAGCGGTAGTGTAAAGTTTTAGCCGGTGTTCAGCCTCAGTAGCATAATTATGGTAATCCACCGGTACCCTGGATACACCCAATAGCTCAGCCGCCATGATCCGGCCATGGTCGCGCACAACAAAGTCTGAGCGGTTTGATACCGTGATCGTACACGCGCCAGCCCTGGTGCTTTATGATTTTGGTCAGCAGGACCAGCTGGCGCTCGAGATGGGTGTTCGGTTTTTCAGGTTTGGTACCAGTTTTTCCATATCCACCAGCTCGTCAAATGAGTAGTGGACCTCAATACCGCCGGCTATAGCTAACCTTACTTATCAGGGAGCTTTAGACCTTATCTGTTCTTCAAGTGTTTTCTCCTATAAAGGCCAAGGTATTTATATAACAGCAAATAAAAATAAGGGCGACTGCTAGCATTTCGGAGTCGCCTACTTTCTTGGTTATATTATACTCAAAATAAATGGCAGATTATGGGCCAACTTTGCGCCAGTTATTCGTAAAAGCAGCAGATGCTAAGTTTTTATTTAACCCTTCAATAAACCCGATCATGTCGATAATTTTTGCTTTGGTATATATGCGATCGGTATCTTGAGAAGTTTAAAAATCTATAATTTGTTGAGTTTCAGTCCACGCCCCCGTGCGGGGGGCGATGGCCAGCAGATGATTGAGGGGCCGGGGCTTTAAAGTTTCAATTGGCCTTACCCCTCCCGTCTTTAGACTTTAGCACCATGAAAGTTTAGGAGTAATCAATATACAGAATCCGAAAAAACAGCGCGAATACGCGCTTTTTTTGTGTTTAAAATACTTGCAAAAAGATCTTTTATAATGTATAATTAATGGTGTTAAATGGTGCTGTAGAGGAGGCATTCCATGGCTTACTTCCTTAAAAAATCAAAACAAAAGAGGGGAGTCTATCTCCAGATCTATGAGTCTTTTTACAGCCGAACTAAAAAAGGGACCGCACATAAGTCATTCCAGACCCTGGGCTATGTCCAGGACCTGATCAAGGCCGGCATCCCCGATCCAATTGCCCATTACACCGAAGTCGTCAAGCAAATGAACATAGAAGCAAAGCGCATCAGAGAAGAAAACAAAGCAAAACAGATCGGAGCGTCCCCCGAAAGGCATCTTGGTTATTTTCTTTTACATAGTATCTATGACAGCCTGCACGTCTCCAATTATCTGGACCTGATGCAATCCGTCAGAGGCTTCCGCTTCAAGCTTTCAGATTTAATGGAAGCTCTCATCTACAGCAGGGTGATTGATCCCCGCTCCAAGAGCAAAACCTGTTATGACATCCTTCCCAAGCTGTATGAGTCTTATGGGCTTACTTATGACCAGATCTTAGATGGTGTTGAGTACATGGGCCATGAATACGAAAAAATAATTGAGATCTTCAATCATGTTTTTTGCAAGTTCTTTTTCCCGGTTTTTGCAAACATCTTCTGCAGCAGCACACCCAGGGAAATCTACGTGTAGTTTTTCATTAAAGAATTTTTAATCCGGTAACTTTGCCCGTCAAAGAGCAGC
>JAAZFB010000177.1 GCA_012511915.1 Clostridiaceae bacterium | reverse complement strand
ACTCGCAAAGGCCCTGTAGGGGTCATTGCGTTAAATGAGAAACTACAGCAAGCACTAAACCCAATAAGTGAATCAAAAAAAGAAAAACAATACAGGGGCATAACTTTCCGTGAGGGGGATAAAGTTATGCAAATAAAAAACAATTATAATATAGAGTGGACAAGTATCACGGTCGATGAAGAAGGTGTAGGCGTTTTTAATGGCGATATAGGGTATATAGAAAAAATTGATGCTAAAAACGAGACGATGACAATAAGATTTGAAGATAAAAGTGTGATATGTGATTTTTTACGACTTGATGAAATCGAGCATGCATATGCCATAACGGTACATAAAAGTCAGGGTAGTGAATTTGATGCAGTTATCATGCCAATGTATCCTGTTTCTCCTTTGTTGCAAAGCAGGAATCTTTTATATACCTCAATTACAAGGGCAAAAGAATTAGTTGTTTTAGTTGGTAGAGAGAGCGAATTAATAACAATGACGGATAATGTGTATGATAAACGACGATTTTCAATGCTTAACGCCCGATTGAGGGATGGAAAATGAATATTAAAAAGATTTTGGCAAATACATTTTCACCACCTGTATGTATATTCTGTGGCAAGGCATTGAGCTTTACAAGCGACTATTATGTCTGCAACGACTGTGCATTGACACTGCCGTATAATGATGGTAAACGCTGTAATATTTGTTGCGCACCGCTTGACATGGTAAGCGGTGATTTGTGTTGCATACACTGCAAAACAACAAAAAGATGGTTTGCGCAAAATGTTTCGCGGTATGTTTATAAAGATAAAGTAGCTAATGCAATAAAGCAAATGAAATTTGGCAAAGGACAACTTTGGATAGCAGATGCACTCGGGAAATTCCTTGCCCAAACGGTTAAAGAAAATTATCATAATGTTTTATTTGACGTAGTTTTAAGCGTACCACTCAGTAAGAAAAGTTTAAGAGAAAGGGATTTTAATCAATCCGAATTAATTGCCAATTCGGTAAGCGCTGCGCTTGGTGTGCAAATAAGGCGCGATATACTGATAAAGCCTGTAGAAATCTCAAAACAAAGCGGTTTAAATTTTGAAAAACGGAAGCAAAACATAAAAAATGCATTTTTAGTTAAAAATGATGATTTTATTATAGATAAAACAATTTTGTTAGTTGATGATATATACACTACTGGAGCTACATTAAATGAATGTTCAAGAGTTTTAAGGAACGCCGGCGCAAGCTGTGTATTTTGCGCCACAGTCGCCTCAACACCACTTTATAGATAAATTTAGTATTTGAATAATCCACTTCTGTTTGCACATAATAATAGAGGGTGTCGAATAATTTGTATCATTTAATTATTCAACACCCTCTATTGATAATTATATGCCATAAAAAGAAAGGATTTGAACAGATAATGTCAAGAGGGACTAGAAAATCACGTCTGTTAAACCCAAACGCATATGATAAAATGCAGAACTTAAAATTTGAATGTGCAAAAGATTTAGGACGGCTTGATTTTGTAAAAGAAAACAATGACCATTATAAAGGTGACTTAACAGCATTTGAAAACGGCAGTTCGGGTGGACCAATCGGTGGGGAAATGGTAAAGCGAATGATTTCGGAATATGAAAATAAAAATAGTGAATAATTTTCTAAATTTGGCAAACACTACGAGAGTAGCAGGTGATACTCTTAGGCGAAAGGAGATGATAATGCTTGCCAAACATAACTACAAAGGAACTTAGTGCACTTGATGACCAACTGACTATGGAACAGGTTTTGGTTAAAAAATATCGAACCTTTGCAAATCAATGCAGCGATCCGCAGTTAAGGACAAAGTGCAATCAAATTGCAGACAGGCATCAAACGCATTTTAACACATTAATGAATTATTTAGGTTAATAAATGCCGAAGAAAGGAATGATAAATTTTGGATAATCAAACGATGGGCGATAAAGAACTGATAAATGATTCACTAGCAAGTCAAAAACTGATATCCGGCACTTATAATAACTATGCTAACGAATGTGTAAATCCTTCGCTTCGTTCAGACTTTCTCAATATTTTAAAAGAGGAACATGATATTCAAGCAGAATTGTTTTATGAAATGCAAAGTCGTGGATGGTATCAAACAAAACCTGCGCAGCAGAATGAAATCCATCAATCACATCAGAAATTTTCGACCTCATTTTAAAACAAAATAACAAAAAGGGCATCTGAAACAAAAGTTTTCAGATGCCCTTTTTGGGTTTGCCCTGCTTTTTATTTTACTTATACAAAAAATTTTGTGCGAAATGACTTTATTTCAATTCCGTTTGTCCGAATCCCGTTTGTCCGAATTTCCGCACAGTAATTGACCTCATGAACTGTTGCCTGCGAAAAAATGGAGAAACTCAAACTTTTGCCTCTTTTCAAATAATGATTTATATAGTATAATGTAAATATAATGGGTGAGATACAGCTTTTTCAAACCTAAATATTAATAATTGCACTACTTGTCCGGCTCACGGTAAGTGCTTAGGTGCAAGTTTTATATATTAATGTGAGCCAGAAAGGCTAATGGTGCTTGTTATGAAAATCGAGCGAATTACACCAAATAAAATTAAAATTACGCTTTCTGTTGAAGACCTTAAGGAATGGGACATAAATTTTGAAACCCTTACACACAATTCACCCGAAGCACAAGATTTGTTTTGGAATCTTATTCGGCGTGCCGAAGCAGAAGCAGGTTTTTATGCAGATGGTTCGCAACTTATTGTAGAAGCTATGCCGTTAAAAAATGACGGTTTTGTGATGATTATAACAAAAATAGAAGAGGGAGCCGATAACCAACTCCAAAGGTATATTAAGCCGAGGGAAAAAAAAGAAACGCGCCCACGAAAAAAAGTGCGTATTGTTTCTAATCCTTTGATTTTTGCTTTCTCATGTCTTGATGATGTTTTTTTGGCATGCAAAAGTATTAAAGGCCGATTTTCCGGAGAAAGTAGCCTTTATAAACACAAAGAAATATATTACTTATCGCCTACCATCTTAAATGATTTTATAGCAGAGGATATTGACGTAATTCTTTCCGATTTTGCCCGAAAAGAGGGTGCAAGTGCATTGATAAAATCGGGTGAGCTTGCCGAACACGGTGAAGTAATCATCGAAAATGGCGCAGTTGAAAATATTTGCTTATATTTTTAGGATGTGATGAAATAATTGATAATAAGAGAAGGTATAAAAAGGGCTATCGGGCATAACAAAACAAGGTTTTTTATGCCGGGGCACAAGGGTGACGGCAGATTATCATTATATTATGATGTAACCGAAATTGACGGAACTGACAATTTGCAAAATCCCGATGGAATAATAAAAAAGGCAATGGACAATGCGGCCCATGTGTTTGGAGCAAAGAAAACCTTTTTCCTTGTTAACGGTTCAAGTGTTGGAATTGGTGCACTTGTAATGTCGCTTTGTAACAGGGGTGAAACACTTATTGTTGATAGGGCATGCCATATTTCTGTAATTAATGCAATTATATTAAACGATATCCGCCCCGTTTTTATTTATCCCGAATACAATAAAAAATTTGGAATATACAATTCAATAAACTCCCTTTGTGTCGAGGATGCACTAATAAAGCACCCGAATGCAAAAGGAGTTTTGATTACTTCACCAAACTATTATGGGGTGTGTAGCAATGTTGAAATAATTGCGCAGCTAACCCATAAGTATAATAAGGCTCTGATAGTTGACGAGGCACACGGGGCACATTTTGTTTTTGGTAATAGCTTACCAAAAGCTGCTCTTTTGAGTGGTGCGGACGGTGTGATACAAAGTGCTCATAAAACGCTCTGTTGTATAACCCAAGGGGCCTTACTGCATTTGGGCAGTAGCAGAATAGATGCCGACTGTGTTAGGGAAAACCTAAATATGCTGCATACAACAAGTCCCTCATATTTAATAATGATGTCGATTGATGATAGCGTTACAAAAGCAAGCAAAAGTTCGGATATAAAAACAAAGAGGGTTATCGAGCAATGTAAGTCGCTAAAAGAGAATATTAACAAAACCGGCAAGCTAATATGCCTTAACAGCAATGATGTAACGCGCATCACTATAAATGCCGGTAAAAACGCGAACTGCTTAAATTATATACTTAAAAAAGATTACAATATAATATCGGAGATGTGTGATGGGCAAAACATTGTTTTTATAGCAAATATGTTTAGCAGTGCAAAGGACATAAAAAAGTTAGAAAATGCGTTAATCGGTATTAGCAAAAAGCTGTTAAAATCTGAGCCGTTGCCTAATATTGCACCGCCAAGACTAAAGCTTGCAATGACACCTGCAGCAGCGTACTATAATCAGACAGAAACAGTAATTCCTCAACTTTCTGTTGATCGCATCGCCGCCCGGGCTATATATAAAATGCCGCCTTGTACATGTGCTGTGTTGCCGGGTGAGACAATAACACAAGAGGCGGCACAATTCATAACCGGAAAAGTTAAAGTGGTAAAAAGGTAAAACGATTTGGCAAATCAAATTAAAATCTTGTTGACTATTATTTATTTAAGGATTATAATTACAGTATTATGT
>JAAZFB010000176.1 GCA_012511915.1 Clostridiaceae bacterium | reverse complement strand
TTTTTTAGTGTACGGCTTTAAGTCACCAAGTTTCCATACAAAGAACTGAACGTATGCATCATCGCCGTAATCGGATTTATTAAAGGTTAGTGTTGTTTCGCCCTCGGTAAATCTTCCTACTGCAACATCTATGAGTTCATTACATGTGCTGTCATTGTAAATAGCCGCAATTGCTTCATAATCGCAAGTCTGATTGGGCGACGATTTTACTACGGTATTCGTCGCCGTAATCGTTGTTGCGTCAGTTGTAGATGATGCCGAAAGCTCCGTTACTGTAACCGTCGGTTCAGGCAAGTGCCATTTAATAAGAACGGTCATAATTGCATCTTGATCGCTCCCCCCTAACTCGCCGGGATTGCCTATGCTTATATTTTCTCCGACATCAAAGCTTTTTGCATATACATAATTAAGATGGGATGTACCTTTAATATGCGTGCTTGAAAGTTCGCCGTCAACACCGGGGTCTGTAAGCATATATGGAGCCGACGCACTGCCTCCGGTATTGCATACCCATTTGTATGCTATGCCATAATAATCGGTGTTGGTATAGCTATTATAGCTTCTTGGTGTTGTATATGTCGAATTGGTGGCTACTCCTTGATTTCCGTCATTCAAAGTCGTCCAATTTTCATATTCTGTAGTTGATACTGCATTTGGTCGCATAACATATACCGTGCACGGAGTATCTGTTGTAAAGGTCGCAAGTACTGGGTATGTCTCAGCGCTACATGCTGTACTATCCAAGGTTGCAATGGGCAACAGTAGCTCACTTGTTCCCAAAAGATTTTCAGAAACATTTGCAAGTGCCCATGCTCTGTTGTCGCTGGTTGAGGCATTTGAATCAATTAAGGTTCTGTTGTCATTATTTACTTGAGAGCCCTTCATAAACGACATATTGCCGATTGAAGATATATAGTTCGTAAATGCTGTAATGGTAGGCTGTGTTGAGTTAAAAACGAGTTTATACTCAGAATTATCTGAGAGTGTTTCATCTTCTTTATATACTATCCATGTATCTACTGTGCCACCTTTTATAGGAATTGCTGCTTGTGCAGTTGTTTTTGCAATAAGTCTCTGTATACGTATTAATCCAAATTCCGGTTTTTTCAAGTCACCGACAACAGAAAAATTGTTTTCAGAGTTTCTGAAGGAATACGCTGCACTACCGCCAGTTGGTACATCACATCTCAAATACACATACCATGTGTTTGCAGGCAGTTGAATAGTATATTGCAATGTTTCTGGCGCAAAATTGGGTACGGGAGTCCATGTTACATTATCCGTTGAATAGTACATTACAAAAGTGTCCGCAGCCTGAGTGCTGAATGAGCCTATGCTCATAAGAATTGCCAGAGTTAGAGTAAGACATAAAAACTTTTTGATTTTCATATTATTTCCTCCTTTAAATTTTTTGAGTAACATCGAAAACGCTTTGTGCTGATATTTGCGAGATATTTTTTTGTGAATTGTGCATAGAATTTTTCAATAATAATTTGTTTATTATGAACAAATTATAGGTGCAAGTCGCGGAAAAATATCCGCAAAGATTAGTGCAAGGGAGTTTTCGATGTTACTCTTTTTTATGATTTATTTATTAATTCTGTTATAAGCATCGTTATAAATCTTTTCAATTTCATAATAATTCATATTTGTTATTGTTTCAATATATTTATCCCATGTTGCGTCAACAGTTTCTACCCCCATAAGCCATTTTTGCTGCTGTTCATTCATAAAGGTTGTAAGGTTTGTGTAATATTGGTTTTTAATTTCGTTTTCTTCTTCGTTTAAGTTGAAACGGGGGACC
>JAAZFB010000175.1 GCA_012511915.1 Clostridiaceae bacterium | reverse complement strand
TGTATGTACCATTCCATTACTCTTTCACCTGCTAAGTTAGTTTGGTTGCTTGTTGTATTTAACATTTTGCTCTGTGTTAAATTTTTAACAAAGAACTTTTAACTATAACACACTTATTTTAAAGGTAGTGACTAAATATGCCTAGTTTACTGCGTAGAGCAATATCAAAAGTACAAAACAAAGTTTCAAACCAATATCAACAAGTGCAAAAACAAAGACAAGAACGACAAACTATAGACCGACAAGCAAGAGAAGTACAAGAACTACATAGATTAGACTCACATAAGAAAGAAAAACTTAGAATTACTAAAGACAAAGGTCGTCAACTTGGAAAACGTGATGCACAAGGCATAAGTGGTATTGGGGGCGTAATTAAAAGTTTTTCTACTGGAAGCAGTAAAATTATGCAATCTGGAAACTTTGATTACGATTTTACAGGCACAGGCGGCGGCAAAATAACTAACTTTATGGATAATAATCCATTCAGCACGGCAACAGGTCGTAAATCTAATGCTAAAAAATCTAAAAGATCAGGTGTTACAATTAATCTTCAAGGCGTTAACGTGCAGGGTAAGAAAAATAAGAAACGTAAAAAATCATCGAACAGTTATACTGATAACCCATTAGGTATATGGTAATAGTGTGTGAGAGGTGAAAAATAATATGCCAAATTTTCTGGTTAAAGTAGCATCTAAAAATAGAAAAATCGATTATGTTAAAGTTCCGGCTAAAATGAGTGTTGCAGATAAAGAAAAGTTTGAAATGAATAGAAAAACAATATTCAAAGACTACACACAGATACAGGGTCGCAATAAAGACACAGCAATAACTAAAGCGTTACAAAAACAGAAATTGATCGCTAAAAACTCTACAGTGCAACTTAAACAACGGGTTCCTAAGAAATCAAAGAAACAATGCAAATCATTACAGAAAGGTGTAAAACAAGACTTTAGCTTGGACTTTGATGTTAACGCGCAAAAGTTTGATTTCTTCTAAACAGACATTATCCTATAATTTTTTCTTTTTTTCAGCCACTATTTTATAATAATTACAAAACCTTTTATGCACATATTGTTAAATATTTAACTATGAACACTACAGCACAAAATAAATTCATAACGCCACTGTATCAAACATTACTAATAGACGCATGCAAAGATGCGCAACACAACCTTTTCAGCGCACCTTCTCATATTGCTTGGGCTAGCATCAAAACATTAAAAATGCTAATCTTAGATGAAAAAGAACGCACCCCAGTAGAAAGACACATACAACAAATAGAAAGAAAACTAAGCATAGATCAAATTCCAGTAGGATACACTTTTGCGCAAAAATCGTTAACTCAAATAAAAAACAGTGACTACATACTAAGAACCGAAGCAATAAATCTGTATGGAGAAATACTAGCAATATTCCACAGAAACAAATACCTCGAATTAGACACAGGAACTAATTATCAAAACAAAAAAACTATACCAATAGGAGCGTCACTTTTTGGAACAGTTCCCAAGTCTGAATGATGTACATAAAATACGTCTTTTCGATGATTGTCGTAAAGC
>JAAZFB010000174.1 GCA_012511915.1 Clostridiaceae bacterium | reverse complement strand
AGGACAGGAAACATTTATTATGAATGTGTTTAGAAACATTGACCGAGACAAGATATGTTTTAATTTTCTGTGCAGCACCCAGGGAGAAGGAGAATTTGATCAGGAAATTCGGAATCTTGGTGGCTCGTTATATGTATTACCCCCTGTTAAAAGGCAAAGAGGGGTTTTGAAGTATATTGAACAGATTCACGCAATATCAGGCTGGCTTAAAGAGAATAGAAATGTGTTCGATGTTGTTCATGTTCATACCTACCATTCTTTAAGCGCTTGGGTTCATCTTGAGGCATGCAGACGTGCAAAGGTGAGCAAGGTTATTATTCATAGCCACAATACTAGCGGACCTCATCAGATGATTCATCGGCTTTTGCGGGAAGTCTGCAAGCTGTACAGGTATGATAAATTCGCTTGCTCACATGATGCGGCAATTTGGATGTTTGGGAAGCATGCAACAAAAGCAGGACATGTTCATATGTTTTACAATGGCATTGATGTTTCTGCCTTCCGTTACGATGAAGGAATTGCGAGGGCCTACAAAGAGGAGCTCCAGTTGTTTGGAAGACCTGTTGTCGGTCATATAGGCAGGTTTGGATATCAAAAGAACCATAAGTTCCTGATTGAAGTATTTAAAGAGTATCTCAAACATGAGCCCACTGCGATTTTGCTATTGGTTGGAAAAGGAGAACTGGAGGAGGATATTAGGCGTTTGGTCAAAGAGTATTCGATGGAGGATTCGGTACGTTTTCTCGGGAGTCGAAATGATATTCCCCAACTACTAAATGCTATGGATGCATTTGTATTTCCGTCTCACTTCGAAGGGCTAAGCGTTGTTCTTGTAGAGGCACAATGCAATGGAATTAGTATAATTGCGAACGAAAATATTGGCAAAGAAACAATCATTTCTGATGCAATGCACTTGCTTAAGCTAGAGAGTGGCGCAAAGGCATGGGCTAACCAATTATCGAGAATAATCGGAAAACGAACAAAGAGTATCAAAACTGATGATTTTTTAATTGCAAACATTACCAAAGAAATAGCGGCTCGATATCTTACCTTTTTTAGAGGCAAATAGTAACCAGCAATATGGAATTGCGGGGGTGTTAAGCTTTACATGATTAGAAGTAATAAAGTCCTAAGGAATGCTTCGTGGATTGTAGTTTGTCGGGTGCTGCAATCTCTTATTGGGTTTGTGATTTCGTTATTTACAGCAAGATACCTTGGTCCGTCTAACTATGGTTTAATCAGCTATGCCTCATCACTTGTGTTATTTGTCACCCCAATAATGTCTTTAGGACTACCAAACACTCTTGTGCAAGAAATAATTGAGCGCCCTGAAAAGGAAGGTGAAATACTGGGGACATCGATGCTGTCATGTTCAATTACTTCGTTGTTTTGTATTGTAGGAGTCACTGCTTTCTCATATTTTTCAACTCCAAATGAGACAGAAACGATTATTGTATGTGCTTTATTTAGTATCAGCCTCTTTTTTCAGGCGATGGAGTTGACAGTATATTGGTTTCAAGCGAAGCTCTTGTCTAAATTCTCGTCGTTAGTTTCATTATCATCATACCTTTTGGTTTCGGCTTACAAATTTTATCTCTTATCGACTCAGAAAAGTGTTTATTGGTTCTCGGTCGCATATGCAATTGATTATGCGTTGATTTCGATTGGGCTTTTATGGGTATATCGAAAGCAAGGCGGGCAAAAATTGCGATTCTCATTTGGAATGGCAAAAGCGTTGCTTGATAAAAGCCGCTTCTATATTGTATCTGGTTTGATGGTTACGATTTTCACGCAAACAGATAAGATAATGATAAAGATGATGTTGGGT
>JAAZFB010000173.1 GCA_012511915.1 Clostridiaceae bacterium | reverse complement strand
CGTAATTCTAAACCCGCCCACGCACCATAACAGCATTTTTACAAGGCGATCAACATAAAAACAGCTCTTATCAATATCACCGCTTATTATTTTAGTGTCGAATCTATAAACTAAATTATTCTCCCTTTCAATTGCGATAGAAAAATCTTCTTCGGCTAAAGTTAAAAAATCTCTGTCAAATATTGCAGCTGGAACGTACTTTGCATCTAGCACCGGTTTTAGCATTTTTAGACACTACCTCCTTCATTACATTCATTTTGTTTTCCATATCCGCTACTAGCTTAAACTGTGTCCTTGCCCTATCAAGGTTATGTTGCGGATAATGTGTTTTGAAGTAAACATCTCCGTCTAAATAATCTGTTAAGAAACGCAATCCGTTCTCGTATGTCATAAGTTTAGCCGCAAAGGGCGCATATTCAATTTCCGCCTGTGTTAATTCGTTTTGCAATTCTCCAAAAAAGCCTTGTGTAAACAATTCAAACAAATGTAAATCCACATACACTTTTGATAAGTCTTTTTCATCCTCACTTGCAGCACTTGCCCCAAATCGTATACTTTCACCATAATCGTATAACAAAGTCCCGGGCATTACGGTGTCAAGATCAAATATGCAAATTCCTTCTTGTGTAATGTCATCAATCATAATATTATTATATTTTGTATCGTTATGAGTTACACGTATTGGAATAGCGCCTTTTTCCATTAATTCAAGCAAGACATCGGTATCTTTTTCACGCTTAATCGCAAACTCTATTTCGTCTGTAACGGATTTTGCCCTGCCTATTTTATCATTTTTTACCGCAGTCATAAGGTTTTCAAACCTTTTAACGGTGTTGTGGAAATTCGGTATAGGATCAAACAGTTCAGCAGCGGGGAAATCGCTAAGCTGCTTTTGGAACTTACCAAAGGCTTTACCTGCGTTAAAAAAATGTATTGGTTGTTCAACCGATTGATATGTCTTTGCACCTACAATAAAATCATATATTCTGTAGTACTCATTATCAGGCGTTTTGTGATAGGTGAGCCCATCTTTGGTGTATATTATATTAAGCGTTTCACGAGAAGGTTCGCCGCCTCTTTCAATCGCTTTTTTACGCAAATGATTTGTAATCTTTTCTATATTGCTCATTATTTCAGGCGGGCTTTTAAATATATTGATGTTTATTCGCTGCAATATATATCGTCAATCTGACTCATTTAAATAATATGTATCGTTGATATGCCCCTCACCATACGGCGTTACACATAGGAGTTCTCCCGTAACGTCAAAATGAGAAATAAGTTCTTTAATATTAACCATATAATCCCCCATCTGACAGCCTTTTTATTCCCTCACGTACAAAAGGCAAATCTTCTTTATAAGTTACACCATACCATTTTTCATCTGTCTTTAACACCCTAACGGTTGCAATCTTTTCGTTTAATGACATATCAACTGCATAAGGCAGAAAATATTCAGATTTAATCTTATCTTCGGTGCTTTTTAAAAATCGAAGAAAATATTTTTCCAATAAGCCGAATATTGTTGGTGTAAAGCCCCAAAAATTCATCGATACGATTGTAGCATCGTGCAGCGGAACCCATGTTTGACCGTCTTCGGTGTAACGCATATTTTGAATTTTTGTTCTTTCAGTAATTCCCTTTAAATATCCATCTTTTATTTCACAAATTCCGCGTGCCACGGTGCCGTGCTCTGTTAGAGTGTTTTTTAGCAAAAAGCCTGCCATGCAATAGTCATAATCGGCTGCCCCTACTAAATGGTCATGAATAATTTTGTATGTTGTCTGTCCGTAAAAATCGTCTGCGTTAATAACGGTAAAAGGCATATCCACCTTATCCGCGCATTGTAAAACAGCATGGGCAGTACCCCATGGCTTTTGTCTTTCGGGTGGAACAACAAAACCCTTTGGCACATTCTCTATTTCTTGAAAAACGTATGTAGTGTCAAACTGCTTTTCAGCTTTCTTTCCTACTATATTGCGAAAATCCTTTTCTATTTTTTTATTTATTACAAAAAATAAGTTACTAAAGCCTGCTTTTTTGGCATCATATAGTGAAAAGTCAAGAATAGTTTCACCATTTTGCCCAATTGGCTCTATTTGTTTTAGCCCTCCAAATCGGCTACCCATACCGGCTGCCATTACTACAAGTGCTGTTTTATTTGTATCCATTTGGGTTCATCTCCTGCCATTTCCAACTACTTTTGCACATTTCATTTATACCATATACCGCTTTAAAACCAAGCTCTGCCTGTGCCTTCTCGGTACTTGCATAGCATGCGGCAATATCACCCGGTCGACGTGGCATAACTTTGTAAGGGATTTTTTTCCCGCAAGCTTTTTCGTATGCCTTTATCATTTCAAAAACGCTAAAACCGTTACCTGTACCTAAATTTTACGTTGCGATCCCAACCTTTTCGTTTATTTTCTTAATTGCGTCAATATGCCCGTTCGCCAAATCAATGACATGTATATAATCACGAACTCCGCTGCCATCAGGAGTATTATAGTCGTTCCCATAAACATTCAAATAAGACAGTTTCCCCACCGCAACCTGTGCAATATAAGGTACTAAGTTATTGGGAATGCCCTGAGGGTCTTCCCCAATTAACCCGCTCTCATGTGCGCCTACAGGGTTGAAGTATCGCAAAACTACTATATCCCAACTGTTATCCGATAAGTATAAGTCTCTTAAAATATATTCAATTGTCAGCTTTGTCTGCCCATATGGATTCGTCGCCCCAACCGGGAAATCCTCTGTAATCGGCAAGGCATGCGGGTCTCCATACACAGTAGCAGATGAACTGAAAACAAGTTTTTTTACATTGTGTGCATTCATTGCCTCGCACAAATTAATTGTTCCGGTTATATTAGTGTTATAGTATTGTAGGGGTAAGCTAACCGATTCACCAACCGCTTTTAGACCGGCAAAATGTATAACTGCATAATATTCATCTTGCGAAAAAATTAAATCGAGTGCCTTTTTATCCAATAAATCAGCCTGATAAAACTTAAAATCAGCACCTGTTATGGATTTAACCATATCAAGTGCCTTTTCCTTGCTGTTGGATAAGTTATCGATAACAGAAATATCGTATCCGGATTGTAAAAGACGTACACAAGTATGCGACCCAATATAACCTGCACCGCCGGTAACCAAAATTTTCTTCAAGATAACACCCCTCTTTTTTATGCACAATTAGGCAAAATGAATATAATAAACAAATCAAATGCCAAATATTTCTTTACTTTTTAACTTAACTATAATATAATAATTTAAGCAAAAAGTATTTACACAATTAGTACTTAAATTTTGCACAATTGGACACAGGAGATTTTAATAATGTTTGAACCAATTACACTTAATAGCGTGATAAATATAGAAAAAATTGTTACAATGCATTACTTTGAATACGAGCGTGATTTTATATTCAGCGGCGAAAAACATAATTTTTGGGAATTTGCCTATGCAGACAAAGGTGAAGTTGGTGTTATGGCAGACAATATCGGGTATACCCTTAAAGAGGGCGAAATTATTTTTCATCGCCCTAACGAATACCATAATATCTGGGCAAACGATATGCGTGCAAATATAATTGTGATAACATTTATATGCAACGATATTACAATGAATTTTTTTAACAGAAAGATACTCCGTCTGCATGATTTGCAAAAAAACCTTTTATCCTTAATACTAAAAGAGGGGGGTGCAACTTTTTCTGATCCGCTGGATATTATGCGCCAAACAAAACTAAATAAAAAAGAAAACCCTCCCTTTGGTAGCGAGCAACTTATAAAAACATATTTAGAGCAGTTTTTAATTTCACTTATCCGCTCTGATACTGCAGTAGACAAAAAAACAAATTCCTCTGCCAAAAAAACAAATGAAGACAGAATTGTTGAAGCAATTGTGCTTTTTTTGAAAAACAACATCAACAGGCAACTTTCCCTTGACGAAATATGCAGAGATATTTGTTTTAGTAAAAGTTACATAAAAAATCTGTTCAATCAAAAAAAGGGATGCGGCATTATGCAATATTTTGCTTTACTGAAAACTGAAGCATCAAAGCGATTAATCGAAGAGGGCACATTGAATTTCACGCAAATTGCTGAAAAGCTTGGGTTTAGTTCTGTACATTACTTTTCACGTTTTTTTAAAAAGAACACTGACATGTCCCCAAGGCAATATTCAAATGTAGTCAGAAAAGTCACTATTAATACTATATAGAAAGGAATATAATATCATGAAACAATTTATGGATGAAAACTTTTTACTCGACAATGATATATCACAACGACTATACCATGATTATGCAAAAAAAATGCCGATTTATGACTATCATTGTCATCTCAATCCGAAAGAAATTTTTGAAAACAAGAAATTTGATAACATTACCCGAATGTGGCTTGCGGGAGACCATTACAAATGGCGTTTGATGCGCCAAAACGGTGTGGATGAAAAATATATAACAGGTGATGCAACCGATTATGAAAAGTTCGAAAAATTTGTGCAGTGCGTCCAATACGCTGCCGGAAACCCAATTTACCATTGGTGCCACCTCGAACTAAGGCGTTATTTTGATGTGTTTGATATTTTATGCGAACAAAATACAAAGCTTATATGGGATAAATGCTCTAAAAAGACCTTTACCCCTCAGCAGCTTATGAAAAGCTCTAATGTAACCACAATTTGCACAACGGATGACCCACTTGACACGCTTGAATACCATGGCAAGTTAAGCGACTTTACAGTCGAGGTGTTGCCAACTTTTCGTCCGGATAAATTAGTTAACATTCACAAACCCGGCTTTACCGAATATATAGCAAAATGTAATATCAATACATTCACTGAGCTAAAAGATTTCATCAAAAAACGACTTATGTTTTTTATAGATTTCGGTTGTAAATTTTCCGATCATGGGTTAGACTATATTCCTTTTGAACTCGGCGATGCTGAGGATGCTTTTAGAAAAGCGTTAAACAACGAAAAATTAACCCCTAAGCAGATTAACGCCTATAAAACAGAAATATTATTATACTGTGCACAGTTATATAAAGAACACAATATAATAATGCAACTACATTTTGGAGCGCTTAGGGACACAAATACCGCAATGCATAAAAAGTTGGGCGAGAATACAGGGTTTGACAGCATTAATGATTTACACTGTGCCGCAAACCTTGCCGCACTAATAAACGAAATGAACGGTAATCCAAAAATAATTTTGTATTCATTAAACCCATCGGATAATTATACTTTGGCAACTATGACAGGCAATTACAGAGATGTTAGGTTTGGCAGTGCATGGTGGTTTAACGACCAAATTGATGGTATGACAGAACAAATGAAAGCACATGCAAACCTTGGCCCATTAAATAAATTTTTAGGCATGCTTACAGACAGCAGAAGCTTTTTGTCATATCCACGGCACGAATATTTCAGACGAATTTTGTGTTCTATTTTAGGAAGATGGGTAAATGAAGGATTATTCCCCAAGGATTATAGTATCCTTGGGAAAATAGTACAAGATATCTGCTATAACAACGTAATAGAATTTATCGGGTAATGGTTAATACTAAACACTAATAAAAACCGACTGTCTTAGCGGTCTTTTCCCCGCTCGACTTTCGAATTTTTCGGTTAAATAACAATAGTTATTCGCCCTCAAAATTCAAAACCCGAACAGAAAAAATCCTCGCAAATCCTATACTAAATTCAATCAAATATAGCGCAATCTTTTCGGCTGATTTTCCACTGAGCATCGTTATGGAACCGTTTTG
>JAAZFB010000172.1 GCA_012511915.1 Clostridiaceae bacterium | reverse complement strand
CCTTTGGATTATTCTTTGCCGCATCGGCATCCTCAACCACCATACATTCATCAGGATTCAGAAAAAGCCTTTTCGCTGCCCTCAAAATAACATCGGGTGCAGGCTTTGAATGCTTTATATCATTTCCACCAGCTACTGCGTCAAACAAATTTTCACACTCAATTTGCTTCAAAATAATTTTTGCAATATTATAAATGGCTTCGCTCTCTATTTTATATCCCGTATCAAGCATCTTTTGTTTTGTGTATAAGTGATCTGCCCCCGATTTTTGGTCAAGTTTCATTGTTAGTCCAGGACCGAAATTCGGTATAAATATCCATTCCTACATAGTCACCATTTTACACCATTATCCTTGAATCGTCAAGGGCTGCGAAAGCCGTATATTTAACTTTGTGTAGATTTGTCAATGATGGGAGTAATAAATTCTACCTCCCCAACCTCCCGCACAGCACCTCCGCAGCAACCTTATCTGCTGACGATATGGCATGCGTGTAAAAGTTTAGGGTGGCGGTGTTTTTATACTGTTCCTAAATTAAATCAATAATTTAATTTAGGAACAGTATAAGGAGAGTATATGGATATTAAAAAAATACATCAATATTGTCTATCTAAAAACAAAGCATACTTTGACTTCCCTTTTGAACCGGAGCCAACAGTTGTAAAAGTAGGATGTAAAAGGTTTGCATTAATAGGTGATAACAGCATTTCTCCAAAGCGCGAACCTTTTACTGCCGAGCATTTAAGGCAGTTATATCCTGCGGTTAAACCAAGGTATCACCTTAATAAGCAACACTGGAACACTGTTAGTATATATGGAACCGTCCCGGATGAGGAGCTTAAATGGATGGTCGACCATTCCTATGAGCTTGTTTTTAAATCATTGACTCAAGCTGAAAGGGAAAAGATTTCGGAGGAATAAAGCAAGGAGTACTAGATGATTTGCAAAACTGTTGATATTCTCGGCATGACTAAACTCGAAGCTAAAAAACGGCTGGAGCAAACTATATCAGCTACTCCGCCTAATTGTGAGATAACTGTAATTCATGGTTTTCACGGAGGCCAGGCGCTTCAAAACATGTTGAGAAAAGGGCTTAAGCATCGCCGCATAAAACAGCGTATTTTATCTTTGAACAGCGGTGAGACTGTGCTTGTTATAGAATGAACGGAAGGGGTTTAATTTCCACTTGACACGAAAATACAAAAACACACAAAAACCGATTTTTCATTGAAATAAATTTTGAATAATGGTACAATATTCCTAACATGTGCGGTTAACATTAAAAAGCAATTATTCAAAATGCAGAGAAATGTAACAGCTAATAAACTTGAACTTACTTGGTATGGCAAAGATGAACCTGCTGCTCAATAATGTGCGCGGCGACATCAAAGAGACCAACTCCTTTTATGCCGACCCCCATAACGCCGTGGGGCGCTTTGACTATATTATTGGATGAAAAATTGATTGCTCCTTGCGGGATGAACTGCTGTTTATGCATCGCTTATCAATTCAAAGAAAATGATATTAACACACTAGGGTTTCACAAAAAATATTGCCCGGGATGCATTCCGAGGGGAGAATACTGTACGCACATGAGAGACGCGTGCGAATTGCTGGCAAAAGGTAGCTTCCGGTTTTGTTTTGAATGCGAAAGCTTCCCTTGTAAGAGATTGAAGGCATTGGATAAGCGCTACCGTACAAAATACCATATGGGCATGATAGAAAACCTCAACTACAT
>JAAZFB010000171.1 GCA_012511915.1 Clostridiaceae bacterium | reverse complement strand
GCCGTCAAAAGGTCTTGATATCAAGGCTTTTTGACGGCTTTTTTTGTTTTCTGCCGTTTGTCGAGTATATAAAAAAGTACCGTTTGCGGAGTGAAACGGTTGATTTTGTCTTGCACTCGACAAATGGAAACTAAAAAGGTGTTCACCCAACAAACGGAAATAAAGTTAAAATGCGCAGTGTGTTCACCCGTCAAACGAGGGGGGCAAGAGTATCAGAGTCGCATGCTGGCTCTATGTTCCTGCTGATTTTAATACAGAAAGAAAAGGCCCTCTCCGGCACGAATGTGCTAGAAAAGGCTTGAAATAAAGCCCTTCCAAGGATAATTATTATTCTTCGAAAGCCCTTTATTTCAGGCCTTTTTGGATGCAATTATGCTAAAGGTTTTTTTATTTTTCATCAAAAATAATAGAAACATAGATAGCGAACATGGGTTGATTTCAGACTGTTTTTGTGCTATAATTAAACCAATTTCAGTCTAAGGAGGCTAATATGGAAAACGATCTAATCTATCTCGATACCTATATACTTCAACAAGACATGAGAATTCGGCTACCAAAGAGTATACTGACCAATTTGAGCGTCGAAAGAGGAACAAGTAAATTTAACATATTTTTTGATAAGAAAAATAACAGCATTGTCTTGAAGGTTGAAAGAAGCGAGGAGGAAAACCAGTGAGTCATAGGGTTAATGATACCGGAGCTATTCGAATTGAGCGCATATGGTCAATGCCCAACAAGAATACTTTCGAGATTAAACCTATCAAAACTCTGCTTCAAGACGAGGTCGATTTATCACAATACTGGATTGATCCGTTTGCAAACCGCAATAAAATTGCAAGTGTTACTAATGATTTAAGTATGGAATATGATACAGATTACCACATGGACGCACTTGATTTTCTGAAGATTTTTGACGATGCATCTGTTGATGGTGTATTGTATGATCCTCCATATTCTCCACGCCAAGTAAGCGAATGCTACAATGACGTCGGATATTGCGTAATGTGGGATACCGCCAAGGCCGCATTCTGGGGTAACCATAAAAGGGGAATAGCTCGAATCGTTAAAGTAGACGGTAAAGTAATTACTTTCGGCTGGAATAGTGGCGGCATTGGGTATAAGTATGGCTTTGAGATTCAACGCATACTCCTTGTGCCTCATGGTGGTTGGCACAATGACACAATTTGCACGGTTGAAGTAAAAACACGCGAAGTCGATTATCAACCAGAGAAAAAAGTAAAAACCATAAAAAACGCGGAGGATTCTATGAAAACTGTCGAAGATCAAAAACTAATAGAAAAACTACGTCAATTGCCTGTTGACTATTGGGACTTCAGGAACGACGATACGAAAGAATACACACACGGCCTACATAATTACCCTGCTATGATCGTGTGCCCTATTAGCAGAAACATAATCAAAATAATGAAAGAATTAAAACCTATATATGCTTTGCTTGACCCATTTGCTGGCTCTGGAACCGTATTGGTCGAGGGAATGCTGGCCGGAATTGAAACTGTATCAGGTAATGATATTAACCCTCTCGCACTACTTTTATCGAAAGTAAAAACAACACCTATCGTTCATAAAG
>JAAZFB010000170.1 GCA_012511915.1 Clostridiaceae bacterium | reverse complement strand
TTGTGGACTAGTAAACTCAATTATACAGGAAAAAGGGGGGTCATTGTTTTTTATTTATAAAAAACTCTGTAACCTTTGAAAATAAAAGGTTTTATTAAAAAAATAGGGGTGTCAATTTGACACTACCTTATTTGATAAGGGGGTATATTTATGACTGATATTATAGTAAAGCACAGTTATGGGCATATGCGGCACTTTTGCCATACGCCCGGCAGGGGCATTTGCTTTTGCAACATGACAGATGCCCACATTACAGGTTATGATGTTCTTTTACCAAATGGCCAAAAGGATTATGATGTAACGATAGACGATTCAGACATTATTCATCTTATTTGCCAAGATGGCGAGGGCAACATTGTATACATAAAAAACGAAAGTGGTAAATGGGAAAAGTATATTATATTAAAAAGCAAAGTATCCGACCCATACCTAAAAGACTTTAATGTATTTTGCACCGGTAATTTGATAAGCGTAATATATGCAGTAGAACACAAAGGAAAACGGCTTTTGTCCCATCAAATGTTGGAAAGCGACAAAGTACCTATCGCAATAGATTACGCAATTGGGGAATTCTCATGTACAAAATTCGAAAACGACATCTATCTGTTTTATACCAATAGCAATGGCATATCCGGTTGGCGAAGGTTTTTATGGGATACAAAAAATTGGAGTGATTTCAATGTAGTTTCAAAAGAAACGCTAAAAAATCCGTGCATTTATGTTAATGAGTCAGTTCACATAACTGCGGTTACACAGGAAGATAAAGTAATTTATTTATCGCAGGCAAAAGAAAGCATATTGGCAGACAACGCAAGGCGACCGATAATAATGCAAGATACAAATGGGTTATATATTATGTGGGAACAGCTCAACGATTCAAAGGCATGGGCAAGTATCAGTACAGACGATGGTGATAACTTTTTACCGCCCACAGAGTTCATGTCGGGCAAGTTTGTGCCGCTTAAATTATTCGGGCTAAAAACCACATCATTTGAACAATGGGGTGCACGTTATTGTTATGGATATATAAAAGACAATATCATATCTTTGTTTTTGCTGAGTAATTATTTAAAGGTTAGCAAAAGTCCACCCAATAAACCTATATTTGAAGCAAAAATAGATCATGACATAGAATTTACAAAACTAAAACTGCGAATACAGCAAATGAATGATACAATGACGGATATTGATTTTAGGCTGAGCATGCTTGAGCGGATGATAAACGATACAGAGCACACCGAAAAACAAAGCGTATCAGAACCGGATACAGAGCAGAGTACAGATTCAATCGAAAATCCCGAGATTAATTCAGAAGAGTCGGAAATCGAAAATCCCGAAAACACACCGGAAGAAAAAAATACACAAAGCTAATCTAATAAAGCATTATGAATTTTTTCGTCAGGCGAGGCGGAAGGGTCTCCCGTAGAAGGATAGCGGAAAAAGGCAAATTATTCTCTTCTCATTTTGCAATAGTAGAAACCATCGCACTGATCAACATGCGGCAACAGTTGTCTTTCCTCAAGCTTGCAAAAGGGGTGACGCGAGAGAAAATCGTCTATAATGTCCCCGTTTTCATGTTTATTTACGGTACAAGTTGAATAGACCAAATAACCGCCTTGTTTTACATATTGTGCGGATGTCTGTAAAATTAATTTTTGAGTTTTTATAATAAGCTCGATATCTGTTGGGATTCTTAACCATTTTATATCGGGCTTTCTGCGTATAATGCCTAAGCCGCTGCCTGGCACATCTGCCAACACCCTATCTGCTTTAGCAATATAATTGTTGTTTGTCGTGGTAGCGTCAAATTCAATTGCGGTAATCGAGTTTATGCCCATCCTTTGGGCATTTTTTTGTATCAATTCAATTTTATGAGGGTGTATATCAAAAGCGACTATTTCCGCCATGTCATTGCTAAGTTGCGCAAGTTGCGTTGTTTTAGCACCCGGTGCAGCGCAAACGTCCAAAATAAGTTGATTTGGTTGGGGTGCTACAGCCAACGTTGCAAGATATGCACCTTTGTCCTGCGGTATAAAAAGCCCTTTTTTGTATTCGTCAAGCTCAACGATGTTGCCAAACTTGGAAATGGTGATAATATCCCCGTCGGCCTGGGCATGTATACCCTTTTCTATAAGCATATCACACAACCTATCGGCGGTTATTTTTAATGTGTTCACCCTTATGGTAATTGGTGCAGGGGTGTTATTTGCCGCAAGGTGTTTTTTATAGTCGTCGGGATATTGTTCCCGCAACATATCAACAAGCCATTTGGGATGAGAATAATAATGCTCTATTGAGGGTATTTTTACCTCGCCACCTTTTGCAACAACCCGCAAAACAGCATTGACAAACCGTGCCGAGGCGGCATGTCCATATCGCTTGGCAAGCGTAACGCTTTCATTAATTGCGGCAAAATGGGGTATTTTATCAAGAAAAAGAATTTGATATACTCCGATGTACAAAATACATAGAATCCAGGGTGAAAGGTTTTTTAACTTCTGTGTTGAATAATGAGATATTATAAAATCAAGGCGCATTTTGTGCCGAACCGCTCCATATACAAGCTCGGTTGCAAAGGCATTATCAGCAGTTGAAAGATTTGAACATCCTAACACTTTTTTTAATGCTATATTACTGTAAGCTTTGTTCTTTTCAACCTCATACAAAACTCTAATTGCCGTTTCTCTGGCTGTCATGTCAGCTGTTCCCCTTTATTTATCTTATACCCGCGCAAAAACTCTGCTGCCCCCATACGTTTCTTGCCCTCAAGCTGCAGCTGAGTTATTAAAACTGCGCTGTTTTTACATCCAACTGTAAGCCCATCTTGGGTTGATAAAACAACGCCGCTTTTATCCGATTTAATATTTAATGCACGACAGGCAAAAACCTTTAGTTTTTTCCCGTTTATACGGGTATAAGCTCCAGGGTATGGATCCATTGCCCTAACAAGGTTAACGATTTCATCAGCGTCGCTACCACAATCTATTTTAGTATTTTCATGCGTTAACATAGGTGCATAACTGCTAATGGAATTGTCTTGTTTTCGGGGTGTAATTTCGCCGTTTTCGAGTTTTTCAAGTGTTTCCAACAAAAGAGCGGACCCAATACGGCAATATTCATCATGCAGTTGACCACCCGTCATATCCGATGTAATTTCAACTTCTGTTTTTAATAAAATATCGCCTGTATCCAAGCCTTCATCCATAAGCATCGTAGTCATTCCGCTTATTTTTTCGCCCTGTGCAATACACCATTGTATAGGTG
>JAAZFB010000169.1 GCA_012511915.1 Clostridiaceae bacterium | reverse complement strand
GTCTTGTTTTTGTTCTTGTTCAATTTCGTCTATAATTTCTGTTACTACAGAAATTTTAACTTCCATCAATCGGCGATAGGCTAATGAAACAGTGCTATTACAATCCAAATTACAATTTAGGTTTTCCAAATATGCGTATCTGCGCGCTTTAAGCATTTGCAAGACTTTTTCACACATTTTAACACACCTTTTTTGCAATACTCTGTTATGACTCCATTATATAAATGCCTTCTGTTTTTGTCTCCGGGTTTTTACAATACCCATCATTGACATTATAAACGTAAATTGGGTAACTGCTTCCATCAGATAACCATTCTCTTTTATCATCTATTAACGATACAATTTTTGTTTCGGTATACCAAACGTTTTGTAGTTTATTCTGACGGATAGCGCTTCTAAATTTTGTTGGTTTCTCATATTCGTATATTTCTTCAGTATCAGTTGCTGATACCAGTCGAGCCTTTTTTGGAACACCCTTACATTTTTCTGCATATCTTTTTGGGCGATAGAATTTTTGTGTTTCGGTATATTCATAACCCCATTCGCCCGGTTTATCGCCAATAGGGATACCGCACACTTCATTCACGGTTTTTAGGCTATCAGTATCACAATAAACTACGCCCTCTTGATTATGGCATAGTGCGTTAAGCATTTTTGCGCGCGCATAGGCAGTTATAGTTGCTGAAATAACCGGGAATGTATGCCAACTGTCTTGATAACCAGTTGTCGGCATTTCTACCCAATAATCACCCGCACCTTCGATAATACGTTTACCGATTAATTCACCTTCGAATTGTGATAACCGGATATATTCGCCACCTTTTTTGTTTCTTTGACCAAATTTGCCGTATAATCCATTACCATAGTATTTGTATAATTGTTCGGTTGCTTTATCGTTTTGAGCGCGCGCGGTTTTTCGACCGTCCATAGTCATTTGAGCATATTCACGGAAATAATTTTTTGATTCGGGATACCATAGCGCGCGGTAAATTTTATCGATATTTGCGCCCCAATTTAAGGCTTCTCGCAATTCTACAGAGTTAAAAACGCCTCTCCATGTTCCATATGGAAATACGAGTTTTTCACGTTCTAAATCCCGATAGGGCAATAATCCTATCCGGGATTTGGGCGTTGTTACCTGACAATCAACGGTTAAAAATTCTGAAGTTATCATTCCTCTTATGGTATCTTCTTCCTTTAGATATTTGCTAATTGTCGGATTCGGGATTAATTCGTCGCGCATTATGGCAACATACATAGAGTTTACATCGTAAGAATTTACGGTATATTCACCGCGCTTAAAAACCTCACATCTACCGCCGTAATAGGATTCGCGCTCAAAATCATTTTTCCATTGTTCTTCTTTATTGCGTATCCATTGGTCTTGAAAATACCGCGACTGAAATATTTTTAGTGCTGCGCCAAATTTCGTTGGCGTTAAATCGATACCAAAGGTATTGATAAGATTATTTTCCACCCATTTTGTAAGTATGTAAGTTGCTTTAGCATCATCTAATACCTGCTCTTTTTTGCCCTGTTCACTATTCAAATATCCCGCGCGCTTTGTAACAGGCATATTGAGTTTCTTAATCCATTCCTCTAATGTACCAATAACATGATTCGCTATATCATAAATTTTTGTTCCATTAACGGTTTTTGCCTGTATAAACCTACTTCCTGCATCTAAGCGCGCTTTTGATTCTACAATATCGCCCAAATAAATAATATCATAAGCCGAATTAAAACCAATTAAGATAAAAG
>JAAZFB010000168.1 GCA_012511915.1 Clostridiaceae bacterium | reverse complement strand
TCCATAAGCCATACTCACGGTGCATTTTAATTCTAGATTCATAAATCTGCCCATTTATCATCATCGAAAGAATCAACGACCGTCATTTGAGCTATAATCCTTTTTTGACCTTCAGTATGAGCCTCAATGGCCTCAATGATTAGCCATTGTTAGGGATAAGAAATAATTATTATTTCTTATCCCGCTTGCCCTAAAATCGGCTATGCGGATTTCCCATTCTTGTCGTAATTCTGGTTTGGTCATTAAATAATCCCCCCAATATGTTTGTTTGAGGAGATTATCTCATAATTAAAGTGGCAAACCCAGGTGTGATCTTTTTGACGCTTACTTTTCAAGATACTTTGTCATTTCATCGTGCGTAGTTTTGGATTCATCAGTTAACTTTCCATCATCAGTGAGAATAGGCGTATCGAGTACCTTTTTGATCGCCCCAGCTACGCTCATTGCCATTGCAATTATTCCTTGCTCCTTTTCTGTGTATTTTGAGTAATCAGTACCGCTATTGGAGACAATATTTTCAAGCTGGTCTATTAGTTTAATAAATACGTTATTGAGTTTATCAAGTAAATCTCTAAACATATCAGACCGTTTGGAAATGCCATTGCAGAGCGTTGTGACGACTTTCAGTTCTTCGGCGATTACTTTAGCCTGTGCTTTATTTGAATAGGCATTATCAAGATTTTTGCTTGCCGAAGCATTCATTACGATTCCAAGTATTGCAATTGCAGACCCTGCGACCGCGCCACCAAGCACAATTGAACCCAATGCCATACCTCCACCACCCGCTGCAAGTGCGCCGCCGCCAAGGAAAGCCAGTGTTGCGTTTGTGGCAGCCACTCCGCTTAATGATGCTAGCTATTGTGGTGTCCCCAACAACATCCAGTGCCGCTTCACCAGCTTCTTTATCACCTTTAATAACAGATACCGAATTCCTGATAAACGATATTCCTCCGCCAATTATCGCACCGTTTTTTGCTGCTTCACATCCTGCTTGGTGAGATATTTCTATAACATCCTTGGCTGAAGAAAGCTTTGGATGAAGACGTGCTTCAATAGCTTCTTTGCTAGAAACTTTTCCTTTTTCAAGATTTATGCTTGTATTTTCAACTCTCTCTAGTTCGGTTTTTTTTCGAACAACAAGGTCAGAATTTCCATTTTTTTCAGCATTTTCAATCTGCTTATTAATTTCTTCAGCCTTTTCATCTAACTTTTTTTTGACAGAATCATAAAAATCAGAAGGCACTTCAATTGCTACATCAGCATCCCGATATTTGTCAAACTTAGATTCTAAAAGCTTTTTAGTACATTCCTCCGGTGTCCCGCCGACAAATTTTAATTGTCTTGCAGTCCCCTCTACATAGATACCGTTTTTATCAACTTCGGCAATATCATACAGCTGTTCGTTCTTGCCGCCAATAGTATTACCTTTTCCATCGGATTGCTTTGCCATGTCACCGGTGCGTGTTATTTTTTACTTTTTATCGCCCGCGATAATTTTTTCAGCATTTTCACGAGCAACTGTTTTAACTTCAGCAGAAAAACCCGCTTGTTGTTTTACATTCGTATCGCGATAATCAGGGTTAACTTTGCTACTTGCTATTTTTTCCAAGCCTCTAGCAAATTTCTCACCAGTTTCGTTGTCGACTCCTATGTAT
>JAAZFB010000167.1 GCA_012511915.1 Clostridiaceae bacterium | reverse complement strand
TCGGGGATTGTGATGTAGGACAAAATGTCAATTTTGGTTGCGGTACAATTGTGGTAAATTATGACGGGAAGAAAAAACACCGTTGTAAAATAGGCGATAAAGCTTTTATCGGCTGTAATACCAACTTAATTTCGCCTTTGGATGTTGGCGAAAACACCTTTATCGCGGCAGGTTCTACAATAACGGATGATATTCCCGGTAACGCATTTGCAATAGCGCGTAGCAGACAAACTACAAAAACAGACTGGAAGAGAAAATAGGAGGTTATTATTCAATGTTATTTCACGGGAAAAACATTAAGGTTTTTACCGGCAACGCAAATCCCAAATTGGCACAGGGTATTGCCAATATCGTAGGGGTTCCCCTTGGGAATTCTAAGGTGCAAACCTTTAGCGACGGGGAAATAGGGGTTGCAATTAATGAAACGGTCCGGGGTTCGGATGTATTTGTGGTTCAATCAACATCATACCCGGTAAATGAGCATTTGATGGAACTGCTTATACTGATAGACGCTTTTAAGCGTGCATCTGCCGGTCGTATTACGGCAGTTATTCCGTATTTCGGTTATGCTCGGCAAGACAGAAAGGCAAAAGCCCGAGACCCAATTTCTGCAAAACTTGTTGCAGATCTAATCGTTACTTCTGGTGCGGACAGGGTGTTGACCATGGATTTGCATGCAGCGCAAATACAGGGTTTTTTCAACATTCCGGTTGACCATTTACTTGGTGTGCCAATATTAACACCGTATTATGCAGAAAAGTTTGCAGACGATTTGGAAAACCTGGTTGTTGTTTCACCGGATTTGGGCAGTGTAACTAGGGCGCGGAACTTTGCGGACAGATTAAACGTACCCCTTGCCATAATAGATAAAAGAAGACCAAAGGCAAATGTTGCGGAAGTCATGAATGTTATTGGGGAAATAAATAATAAAAAAATTATTTTGATTGACGATATGATTGATACCGCAGGCACTTTTTGCCAAGGTGCGCTGGCTTTAAAAGAAAGGGGCGCTAAAGAGGTATATGCATGCGCTACACATGCGGTGCTTTCCGGACCTGCATATGAGCGAATACAAAACGCGCCGATTGACGAGCTGGTTATGCTTGATACCATAGTAATTCCGCCGGAAAAGAAAATAGACAAAATCAAAGTATTATCGGTTGCACCGGTTTTCGCGGAGGCGGTAGAAAGAATTTATGAAGACTTATCCGTTAGCACACTATTTGTTTAACATAAAAAAACCATACCTTATTGTTGGGCTTGGCAACCCCGGTGAAAAATATCTCGATACCCGCCATAATATCGGTTTTGAAATGCTTGATGTTGTATCTTCGGCATACGGCATTAAAGTATCAAAAATAAAATTTAAAGCCTTAATCGGGCAGGGAAAAATCAACGGCAAAGATGTAATTTTGGCAAAACCTCAAACCTTTATGAATTTAAGTGGTGAGAGCGTTAGCGCAATTGCACGATATTATCAAATTCCGCCTGAGAGAATAATAGTGATTTTCGATGATGCTTGGCTTGACATCGGCAAAATTCGAATACGTGCAAAAGGGAGCTCGGGTGGGCACAATGGTATGGGCAATATAATATATCATTTGAAATCGGAAAACTTCCCGCGAATTAGAATCGGTATAGGTCAACCCCATCACGAAATTATAGATTATGTTTTGGGAAAGCTTACAAAAGAGGAAGTTGCATTGTTTATAGAAACGGCAAAACAAGTCCCTGACATTATCAAAACCATTTTGATAAAAGGTATTGATGCTGCGATGAATTGCTATAATTGAAACTGCAGCAAACACATCTAATATAACACCATATTAGATTGAATTTAGTATAAATAACCTGTCACAGATCGAGTATTATCTGTAATGTTAATGCTTGCTGAATAATTCGCCTCGCGAATTATTTCTGTTTTTAAAGCGCATTGTTACTAAGTCACAAAAATATTTTTTCTATACAAAACCCCTTGACATTTCATGCAAATAGTGGTATCTTATAGTTAAAGATTAGCACTCGTCAAGGTTGAGTGCTAACAAGTTGTCGAATGAGGTGAGGCGCAGATGGAACTTGGTGAGAGAAAAAAGAAAATACTTGCTGCAATCGTTGAGAGCTTTATTGAAACGGCAGAGCCTGTCGGTTCAAGGACAATTGCAAAAATCGGCAGACTAGATTTAAGTTCCGCCACAATTCGTAACGAAATGGCGGACTTGGAGGATTTAGGTTTGTTAGAACAACCGCACACTTCTGCCGGGCGAATCCCTTCTCACAAAGGTTACAGAATATATGTTGACCGCCTTATGAAAAAACATAATCTTTCTACCGATGAGATAACCTGCCTAAAAGCACTTATGGGGCTTAAAATTGCTAACCTTGACATCCTTATCAAAGAAATTACCGACATATATTCAAAAATAACGAAATATGCCTTAATAGGGACAATGCCGGAAGACAAAAAAACGTGCATTAAGCATTTTCAATTAATGCCGGTTAGTCAAAACGAATTGCTTATGGTAATAGTAACAAGCGGTAATGTTGTAAAGGACACCAAGCTGCATGTCGACACCGCACTCGACATTTTCGAATGCGCTAAAATTTCAAGCGTATTAAATGATAATTTAACCGGCATTTCCTGTAATGAAATTAATATAGACATTATTGAGCAAGTAAATCAACAACTGGCGGAAAACAAGAGTATTTTACGGCAAATATTACAGTTTATTTATGATTGTATCGAGGCAAACGATAACGCCGAGGTTTTCCATCACGGACTTACAAATTTGCTTAATTTCCCCGAATATCGTGATATATCAAGGGCAAAAAGGCTGTTAGACTTTTTGACCGACAAGGTAAACCTGCAAAAAGCATTTGCCGGGGCATATACTTTCGGCGATAACAAAGACTTGCAGATAATCATAGGTGATGAAAACAGGGAGGCAGAGTTGAAAGAATGTTCTGTAGTGTTATCGTCATATCATATAGATGGCGAATTTGTGGGCACAATAGGTTTTATAGGCCCGACAAGGATGAATTATTCTAAAGCCGTCTCCGACATAAAGTTTCTTACAGAGCAACTTGATCAACTTTCACGAGAAACATGGTTGGAAAGCTTTAATACTTAAACGTAATAAAAGCGCATTCGGCGCCCGCATTTTGGTCCATGGCCATCTTTACGCCTTATCAGGGCTCGCGGTAAGTGTGTAAATGGAGAATTATTTGATTTTGTGAGCCCAGAAAGGCTAAGGTCATAATACACATGAGTAAAACGAAAAAAACTAACGAAAATGAACTCGAAGGCTTAAAACAGGACAGTCAAAACGAAAACAAACAAACCGAATGTCCACCTGAAACGCAACAACCTGTAAGCGATGAAAAGGCGGACCAACTCGAACAGCTAAATGATAGGTATCTGCGTCTTTGTGCTGAATATGATAACTTTAAGAAACGAACACAAAAAGAAAAGGCAGATATATATACAGATGTTGTAGCAGATGTTATGACCGAGGTACTGCCGGTTATGGATACAATTGTCCGTGCAATCGAAATGGACGGGAATAATGAAGGCATACAGCTTATAAAAAAACAACTTGACACCATTTTAGAAAAAATCGGGATTGAGCAAATTAACCCAAAAGGAGAACAATTCAACCCGCAACTGCATGAAGCGGTAATGCATATACAAGATGAGAAGATTGACAGCAATACAATTGTAGAAGTTTTTGCAGCGGGGTATAAATATAGAGATAAAATAATACGTCATTCAATGGTTAAGGTTGCGAACTGAGTTATCTCAACCTAACCGACCTCATTTTTAATGAAAGGACAGGTGTGAAAACATGGGAAAAATTATTGGAATTGATTTAGGTACAACAAATTCTTGCGTGGCTGTTAGGGAGGGCGGCGAACCGGTCGTTATTCCAAACGCAGAGGGTGCGAGAACCACTTCATCCGTTGTTGCATTTACAAAGTCTAACGAGCGGTTAGTGGGTCAAATAGCAAAACGTCAGGCGATAACAAATCCTGAAAGAACAATCGCCTCAATTAAGCGTGATATGGGCACTGATAGACGCATAGATATTGACGGTAAGAAGTATTCCCCCCCCGAAATTTCGGCAATGATACTTCAAAAAATAAAAGCGGATGCCGAGAGCTATTTAGGTGAAAAAGTTTCGCAAGCGGTTATAACTGTACCTGCATATTTTAGTGATGCACAACGTCAAGCAACAAAAGATGCAGGTAAAATTGCTGGTTTAAATGTTAAGAGAATAATAAATGAGCCTACAGCTGCTGCTTTATCATATGG
>JAAZFB010000166.1 GCA_012511915.1 Clostridiaceae bacterium | reverse complement strand
TGCATTAGGCTTCCTTCAGATTCCGCCTCACGGCGGACACCCTTGCCCTCTGCTAACAGTTCCTACTGCCAAGCCTGTAGCGGACTTTCACCGCCAAGTTATCGCCCATGCAGGGCAAACCTAAATAAAAGACGTATAATATGGTATACGTCTTTTTTGATGGGGTGGATTAGTATAATTCTATAGACTTAAGAAATTTTTTGTGGTATATTTTTAGTACGAGGAGACTATATACTAATTCGCGTTAGAAAAATTTCATTAATTGCGAATTAGTAAATACTATTTTCCTTGCAACGGCCGCTGATTGCGGCCGCTATTGACAAAAAAAGTTTGTCAATATTTTAAATGAGGAATAGTATTAATGAAAATACTAATTGATGCGGATGGTTGTCCGGTTGTGGATATAACCGTCAAAATAGCGAAAGAACACAATATTGACTGCATTATTTTATGTGACACATCACATGTTTTTGAAAAGAGCATGGTAACAACGCTGACTTTTTCAAAGGGCGCTGATAGTGTGGATTTTGCTCTGGTCAATCGCGTTTTGGCAGATGATATTGTTATAACACAGGATTACGGGCTTGCGGCTATGTGTCTATCTAAAAACGCTGTGGTTATTAATCAGGACGGAATGGAATACACAGAGGATAACATAGATGCGCTTTTGCTTGCCCGTCATACGGCAAAAAAAATCCGTAGCGCCGGTGGCAGACTAAAAGGGCCTCACAAGAGAACTGCAGCCCAAAACAAGGCATTTGAAGCAACGCTCTTACATCTGTTGGACATTCGGTAAGATATAATATTGGGAAGGCTGGCATACTATACATAAATATCTATGGGGGTGCAACATGTCGGAAATTTATCTCGCAGGCGGCTGCTTTTGGGGACTGGAAAAATACATTGCCTCTATCCAAGGAGTGCAGGCAACGCAAGTAGGATATGCCAATGGGAACACGGAGTATCCTACTTAATGTCCACTTAACAATCCTACATATGATGAGCTGAAAGAATGGTTTGAGGCAAGCGGACAGCCTATTAAAAAATTCTTCAACACCAGCGGACTTCTATATAAATCCTTGGGACTGAAGGAGAAACTGCCGAACATGACGGAGGACGAATGCTTGAAGCTGCTTGCTACTGATGGTATGCTGGTAAAACGCCCTCTATTGGTGGGTGACGGTTTTGTGTTGATTGGTTATAATGAAATACAATGGAAGGAAACATTACAGAGATGAAAGTAGAACTAAAAAGTGTATTAACACAAAATGAAATCCAAGCCGTATCGGATATGGCAGATGTAATTTGGCGTGAGCATTATGCTTCGGTTCTTTCGGCAAATCAGATTGACTATATGCTGAAAAAATTCCAATCCCCCTCCGCCATTGCTCAAGCGATATCCGAAGGCTATGAGTATTATTTTATCAATTATGCAGATGCGCCTGTTGGCTATATCAGTATAAAGCTTGATAGCGTAGATAGAAAAATGTTTATAAGCAAGATATATCTGCTTAGTGACTATCGCGGGAAAGGCTGTGCTTACCAAGCAATTAATCAATTGATCGAAATATGTAAGGGAAACCAACTCGACACAATTTGGCTGACAGTAAACAAAAACAACTCCTCCATCGAACGATACAAACGGATAGGGTTTTATATTGCAGATTCCATCGTCACAGACATTGGAAACGGCTTTGTTATGGACGATTACGTGATGGAAATGCAGGTTCAAAAAGTATGATACCGTATAACTTATACTAAATTAAATAAGTATGCTGAATAATTGATATACTTAGGTAGATACTATTACTATTACTATAAAAAGGGAGGTGCATTGACAATGGCGAATATAGGTTGGAATTTAGAAAACAGTTATGCCGGTCTGCCGGAACCCTTTTTTACCTGTCTTAAACCCGCTCCCGTACATTCACCAAAGTTAATAGTTCTCAATTATCCATTGGTAACATCTTTAGGCTTGAATGACCGGGCGCTACAAAACAACGAAGGCTTAGCCGTACTTGCAGGCAACCAAATTCCCGAAGGTGCGCTCCCGCTTGCGCAGGCATATGCAGGCCATCAATTCGGGTATTTTACCATGTTAGGAGATGGCAGGGCTCTACTGTTAGGCGAACAAATCACGCCCTTAGGTGAGCGTTTTGATATCCAGTTAAAAGGTTCCGGTAAAACTCCATATTCCCGTGGCGGAGATGGCAGAGCCGCACTTGGACCAATGTTACGCGAATACATTATCAGCGAGGCAATGCATACATTAGGTATTCCTACAACTCGAAGTTTAGCTGTGGTAACAACGGGCGAACCGGTATATCGCCAAACGCAACTACAGGGCGCAATCCTCACCCGTGTGGCGGCAAGTCATATACGTGTCGGCACTTTTGAATATGCCGCAAAATGGGGCAGTATTGAAGATATCCGCGCGCTTGCTGATTATACTATACAACGACACTTCCCAAATATTCCGGAAACAAAAGACAAGTATTTATCATTTCTTCAAGAGGTTATCAACCGCCAGGCAGAACTTATTGCAAAGTGGCAATTGGTTGGTTTTATCCATGGAGTTATGAACACCGACAACATGGCCATTAGCGGCGAAACAATTGATTATGGTCCATGTGCCTTTATGGATTATTATGACCCGGAAACTGTGTTTAGTTCTATTGATGTCCAAGGCAGATATGCCTACGGCAATCAGCCGAAAATTGCCGCTTGGAACCTTGCGCGTTTTGCCGAAACAATATTACCGTTACTGCATGACAATCACGAACAAGCCATTAATTCGGCACAGCATGAGATATCAAATTTCCCCGAGCTGTTCCAAAGTAATTGGCTCGCCGGAATGAGGGCAAAACTTGGGTTATATAACGAAGAAAAAGGAGACGCTGCACTAATAGAAGAACTACTCGATTTGATGCATAAGTATAATGCAGACTATACCAATACCTTCCGCGCATTAACTTATGATGCACTTAATGATACGGACCTATTTTGCAGCAGTGAATTTACCCAATGGTATGACAACTGGCAACAAAGAATATGTAGGCAGCAACAGCCGAAAACCACATCGTATCAGTTGATGAAAACTGCCAACCCTGCTGTAATACCCCGCAACCATCGGGTAGAAGACGCCCTTGATGCCGCAGAAAACCAAAGTGACTACAGTGTAATGATGAAGCTTCTTGATATTCTTTTAAAGCCATACGAACATTCAACCGAGCAGGACGAATATGCTACACTGCCTAATATATCTGCCTCCCCTTACAGAACCTTTTGCGGTACTTGATAGGCAGTAATATCTGATACTATATAATCCTCGATTAGTATAATACTAATCCTCAATTGATATAAAAACACCCAATGAGGGATTCATCAGGTGTTTTTATACTAATTTCCTTGTATTAGTATCTCTATTAAAGATTAGTATTATGTTGTGCTTCTGCAATTTCGGATTCTTCTTTTGTCTTATGCACTGTACCATGCGGATGATGAGGTGGCGCATATATTGAATACAACTTAATAGGCTTATTCCCGGTATTAATCAAATTATGCCATTTCCCGGCAGGCACTAATATGACATAACCATCAGAAACCTTTTCCTGAAAACTAATGTTATCCCTGGTATCTCCCATCTTCACCATCCCCTGACCTTCCTCAATCCGTATGAATTGATCAGTATCGGGGTGCATCTCAAAGCCTATGTCCTCCCCCGGTTTTATGCTCATTAACGTAAGCTGTAAGTGTTTTCCTGTCCATAGGGCACTGCGGAATGTATTGTTTTGTCTTGTAATTTTTTCAATATTAACAACAAAAGGGTTTGGTCCATAATCCTTAATCGGGGTAAATGATTTCCAAAAATTCATATTATCGTTTACTCCTCCATATTTCTAATATTAATCCTCATACTAAGTCGCGTTAGAAAAATTTCATTAATTGAGGATTAGTATGATTTATTTTTCCCAATATTAATATATGAAAAATTCGATGGCGATGTGTATCATTTCCGATATGGATTGATATTAATACTAAACACTAATAAAAACCGACTGTCTTTGCGGTCTTTTCCCCGCTCGACTTTCGAATTTTTCGGTTAAATAACAATGGTTATTCGCCCTCAAAATTCAAAACCCGAACAGAAAAAATCCTC
>JAAZFB010000165.1 GCA_012511915.1 Clostridiaceae bacterium | reverse complement strand
CAACGATAGCACATCAATCAAGATTTTATCATTTATACTAAATTCAATCAAATATAACATTATATTTGATTGAATTTAGTATTGGTATAATTTTTGCTTTTCCATTTTTACTTTAAATTAATGTGTTGTTTTCCATACTCGATTTTTAAAATGTAAAGGCGGTTCCAATCTTGCTTTGTGGAACAACCACGTTTTATTCTGCTAACCAGCGCTTGTTTTTCCGACGCCAAAACTTTTGCATTTTGATCGCTCCCTTTCTGACTGAATAACCATTCTTACAGCGTTTTTGCCTTCAAACGAAAGCAGTTTATACTGTTGTAAAACTTCTAAATCATCATCAGTTAAATTATAATTATTTGAATAAAACTTTGAAGGGTGTTCGTTTTCACTCATAAATAAGTAGTATATAGGAATGCTAAGATAGTCGGCTATTTCACTTAGGATTTTGCTCTTCGGTATTGAACCGTTTTTCCAGGCAGTACCCTTAGATGAACTGTATCCGAGTTTTAACAATATCTGCGTTATTGTAGTGTTCTTTTCGGTGCAAATTCTTTTTAAATTATTGTAAAACATTTTTTCACTATCCTTTCCATATATTTTTACTAATTTTTGATTTAAACGGCGATTAAACGTACGAGATTATTTGCGGCTTGGCTGATAGGGAATTCTTAAATAAAGAATATCAAATTTTTTGTGAAACCTATACATTTCTGACCCTATAGCTTGTACAATATTTACAAACTTCTGAAATACAGAATTATTTTACTTGACATTTCCATAAAATGGAATTATAATGTAGTTACATTATTTAATCTCAGTTATAACGGGTCATCAAATTATTCAATATCCCAAAATTATGTTTTTTCGATTTTATTTTACATTGCACCGATTGCATTGTCAAGTTAATTGTTTCGACAAATGGTGATCAAGTCGACTTGAAAATTGTCGTTAAAGCTAAAACAATGTAAAACATCTTGGTATTCTGTTATAAAATACTATTCCACAACAGAAATCACAACATCTTCATAATAGAAAATTGCTATAAAGGAGGTGATATGGTGGATTATTTTAATCAGGCTTGCAGAATATATCATACAGATAACGAACCTCAGCCAAATGTTATTGGAAAATGTGAAAATTGCATGCAACTTCTGACTGACGACTACTCAGTATATACCGATAGTGAAAGCAATTTATTTTGCAGCAAAAAGTGTGCTCTGGAATGTTACGGAATAGAAGAATACATCTATTAAAGGGGGTACTGCCATGAACTGGAGGCAAGAGGCGGTGTGCGATTTGGAACGATATGAAAAACAAAAACAAGCACTTGACAATATATCCGATCGTATCAGCATATTAAATGATAGCTATACTTCGTTAAAATCAGCATCTATGGACAAGCTTCCGTATAAGGCTGACGCAACAAGATTTGAAGATGCCATGCTAAATAACATTGTAGAACGTCAAAAGCTTGAAAATACATATAAAATCACCCGAAGCCTTGTGAGGCTTACTGAAAAGGGGTTGTGTAAATTAAATGATTGTGAAAAAAGGGTGCTTGAATTGTTTTATATCAGAAAACAAAAAATGCATGTAGAACGACTTATGGAAGAGTTGGGATACGAAAAAACCAAAATATACAGTTTGCGTGAAAAAGCACTACACGACTTCACCATCTGTATGTATGGGCTATTAGAATGTTAAAGCTTATACTTAAAATATTGACAAACTTTTTTTGTCAATAGCGGCCGCAATCAGCGGGCGTTACAAGGAAATTAGTATTACGAGAAATTTCATCAATAGTATTTTCTGTTATTTCATTTAAATGGTCATGATTTACAGTGGGGGCAAACAGATGCTTTATTGCATCGTTTGCCTCTTTTGCTTCGGCAAGATATGAAATACCTCTTTTAATATATTTTTTATATTTTGCAGAAATGTCGTGCAATATTTCCGCATACTTCTCATCTGTATGGGGTTTTACTGCGGCGGCGTACATGTCTATAATTTTATCAGAATTTTTTTGGGGGAAGTGTTCGTGGGGCTGTGTGCTATCGAAAACAGATAGGCCAAGCTCTCTGATTGTAACCATGTCAAGGCTATCCGGATCAAGCCCGCAATGATAATAATCTACATCATAACCTTTTTGCATTGCATGCGCGGCAATCTGTTTTAGCATTGTTGATTTTCCGGTGCCGGGTCGACCCTTTATTAAATAACGTGCGCTGTTATCAAATGTTAAGCTTTCGATATAGTCTACAACGCCCTCATATGTGGCAGCACCTAAAAAACGCTTCCGAACGACGGATATTTTATTGAGTTTTGATTCGGGTATTATTTCAGATAAAAGAGCCTTTGTAATAGCATCCGCTTTGCTGCGGTACAAGTTATTAATATAGATTTCTTCTGCTTCGCAATGGAGCAAAAGCCCTTCAGCAAAAGCGTTATACGCAAGGTTGAGCGCTTGTGATTTTTGGTCAAAATGTATTTTCGCTGCTTGTTGGTTTTCATATAACAGCTTTTGATTTAGACATAAATTAAGGTCTATATGCTTTAATTCATAAATGCTGCTTGGCGTAATACCAACGGCATCATCGAAAATGCCTAACTTCAATTCCGGCACAACAATACCGGACAGCGTATTGTTATCGTTAATATTATGGATATTTTCCGGCGAAAAGCCACTTGCTACACAAAAATCGCACAACTTTTTTATAAAAGTGGATTTGCCGGCGCCGGGCATACCGGATACTATATATAATGTTTCAAGGCCACTTGTATTTGACTCGCGGAAGCTAACAAAACCTTTTGCCGTGTTGCCTTCTGTAAAATAGTGCAATTGTTTTTTTTTCATTAATAATCGTCCTTTATACTAATACTAAATTCAATCAAATATAGTATTATATCGCCGTAGCATGATAAAACTAAAATCGACCGCATTATTATTGTATGCAAGATTAGTAAAAACATTGCATTGATTTTGGGTAGAAAAAAGATGATACAAATTTTCTTTCGAAAATCCGTATCATCAATTATTCAACTTTTCGTTAAATCTCAGTAAAGGCATCTTTAGTTAGACCGCATATTGGGCATGTCCAATCTTCCGGGACATCTTCAAAGGCAGTTCCGGGCGCAATGCCGTTTTCCGGGTCGCCTGCTTCAGGATCATAAACATAGCCGCACACGCATTGATATTTTGACATAATAATTGACCTCCCTATAAAAAATAATATTTCCTCGAAAACTCTGTAAGGCTTATTGCAAAAGCAATTGCAAAAACGACTGCTTTTATGTTTACCCCCAAAATTTTCGTTTTGTATTACTCTTATATTACAATTTTACAAAAGACTTGACTT
>JAAZFB010000164.1 GCA_012511915.1 Clostridiaceae bacterium | reverse complement strand
GTCAACAATTTCGTATAAATCCTTTTCGGGAATCGGAGTATTTAGAAATTTCCGTATTGTACGGCGTGATTTTAAAAAATTAATTATTTCCATTTAATCCCTCTCATATAATTTACATTTTTGCCATTACAAAAAAAAGAGTGTATTTAATAAGTTAATTTTCCACTTTCAATTTTCAGTTAGATTCTATCGCTCATCAATCTTAATATACTCTGCTCTTGGTGCAACCGACCTATAAGCCGGTCTGATTATTTTGCCCGCAATAACAAGTTCTTCAATCCTGTGCGCGCACCAACCAGGAATTCTAGCAATAGCGAACAAAGGTGTAAATAGTTCTTCGGGCAGATTAAGCATTTTGTACACGAAGCCGGAATAAAAATCGACATTGGCGCTTACGCCTTTATACATTTTTCTGGTTTTACTTATCGCTTTTGGCGCTAATTGTTCGATTTTCGTATAAAGCTCAAATTCTTTTTGACACTGCTTTTCACATGCCAATTTTCTGACGTAGCTTTTTAATATTTCCGAACGTGGGTCTGATAATGAATAAACGGCGTGACCAATGCCATATATCAAACCACTTTTATCGAAAGCTTCTTTATTTAAGATTTTTTCAAGATAGTTGTATATTTCGTCATCATCGTTCCAATCACTAATGTTGGATTTAATGTTGTCAAACATATTCGCTACCTTTATATTTGCACCGCCGTGTTTAGGTCCCTTTAAAGAACACAACGAAGCCACTATGGAAGAATAAGTGTCCGTCCCGGATGAGGTTACTACGTGGGTAGTAAAAGTTGAGTTATTGCCTCCACCATGGTCTGCATGCAGCACAAGTGCCAAATCCAATGTCTGTGCTTCCATTTCAGTGAAACTACTGTTGGGACGCAGCATATGTAATATGTTTTCGGCAATTGAAAGCTCCGGCTTTGGCGCGTGAATAACCAGACTTTTATTTTTGTGATAATGCAAATAGGCTTGATAACCGTATACTGACAATAGCGGAAATCGTGCGATTAATTCAAGCGACTGCCTGAGTACATTTTCAATTGAAATATCGTTGGCGTTATTATCATAAGAATATAAAGTCAAAACACTTTTGGCAAGTGCGTTCATCAAATCGCTACTTGGCGCATTCATAATGGTATCACGTATAAAACCATTGGGAAGGGTAGAAAATTCCGAAATAACTTTTCGGAAATCATTATATTCATTTTTGGTAGGCAGTTGTCCCATTAAAAGTAGATAGCATACTTCCTCAAAACCAAATCGCTTATCGTTTGTAAAACCGTTAACAATATCTTCTATATCTAATCCTCTGTAAAACAATTTGCCTTCACACGGCACCAATTGCTCATTTTCAATAGTATAAGCAAAAACCTCGGAAATGTTGGTTAGTCCCGCTAATACGCCTTTGCCACTGATGTCCCTAAGCCCTCTTTTTACATCGTACTTGTTGTAGAGAGAAAATTCAATGGTGTTGTTTTTAATAGTTTTTTCGGCATAATTTTTAATATTTAAATTCGTTATACTTCTTCACCCCCTATATAGAACAGTATTCATTATACCAGAAAATAAACCTAATTGCAAATAATAATTTCATTTAATTGGATAATTTTAGCAGGGTGCAATAAAGAAAATAACATTTAATACTAATCCGTACAAGAGGAATATATCAATATTTTAACCCGCCTATGAGGTAGAGCGAGCCGCAAATACAAATGATGTCATCTTTGTTGGCAATTGTTTTTGCATAATCAAGTGCTTGTTGTCTGTCCTTTTTGAATGAAAGGTTTTTTGTATACTTACCTGCTGTTTCCATCAAAACTTGAACCGCTACAGCACGCGGGTTATCAGGCTCAGTTGCGACAAAGTAATGAGCTAAGGGAGCAATAATAGAGATGCATTTTTCGTATTCTTTATCTCGGAGCATACCCATCACAAGTATTAATTTTTTAGTTGGGAAATATGTATCTATCGCATTTTTTAATGCAAAAACACCCGAATAATTATGTGCTCCGTCTATAATAATAGTGGGGTCTGTGTTTACAACTTCAAAACGCCCGCTAAATTTAGTCTGTTTAAGCCCTTGCGCAAAATTAGACGTAATTCCGAAAAGCTTTGCCGCAGTTATTGCTGTAACAGCATTATATACCTGGTGAACACCTAACATTGATATTTGGTATTGCTCGCCCATGTAAGAAAAAACGGTTTTATCAATACTTGTGGATATAATCTTTACGGCATTTTTATCTGCTATTGTAACGGGAACATTTTTACTGTTGGCCGTATTTTTAATCACGTTAATTGCAGCTTCAGGATTATCGGGATATACCGCAACAACACTCCCGCGTTTTATTATTCCGCATTTTTCAAACGTAATCTCCTCTATTGTTTCACCCAACAAATCGGTATGGTCGATGCTTAAGCTTGTTATTACGCTAACCGCAGGCGCATTAATGACATTGGTTGCATCAAATCTGCCGCCAAGCCCTACTTCTAACACAACAACATCGCATTGTTGCTCTAAAAAGTGTAAGAAGCCTATTGCAGTAACAATTTCAAATTCCGTGGGGCAAATCGTATCGTCAATTACACTCTTTATTTTTTCGGTATGCGTTGCTAAATCACGGTTTGAGATTTTTGTTCCGTTAACCTGTATTCGCTCATTAAAAGAATGTATATATGGGGAAATATACATTCCTGTTTTATACCCGTTTGCCATTAGGATGTTTGTAATAAACGCAGAGGTAGAACCTTTGCCGTTTGTGCCCGCTATATGAATAAACTTCAGCTTTTTATGGGGGTCTCCCAAACGGCGTAACAGCTCAGTTGTTGTTTCAAGCCCGAGCTTTGTTCCAAGCCTTAATCTGTTTTGTATAAATTTTATCGCATCGTCATAATTCATTTAAAAGTCTCCAAATCAGCTATAACCTTATTCAGCATTTCTTTGTATTTTTCGCCTTTTTCCTTTTCTTGCTGTATAACTTCGGAGGGAGCGTTTTTTATAAATCCCTCGTTTGAAAGCTTTTTTTCAACGCGCATTATCTCATCGGTTAATCTGTTCTTTTCGGCGGTAAGCCTAGCAATTTCTTTTTCCTTGTCAATCAAATCAGCTTGCGGCATATAGATCTGTGCTTTAGGTACTACCACCGAAATATTGTTATCACCAAGGCACGCTTTATCATTTGATATTACAACTTCGCTCGCACCCGCCAACTTTTCAAAAAAAGTTTTTCCTGCGGAAAAGGCCTCTTTTTCTTCGGTTATAATAATAAGCTTAGCTTTTTTAGATGGTGGAACATTCATTTGCGCACGTATGTTTCTGACAGCTTTTATTGTATCTTTAATAAGTTCAAATTGTTCTTTTTCAGCTTTATACAAAGTTTTATCGCTGTATTTAAACCACTCGCGAACCATTAAACTGCCGCTGCAATTTGGTAGATAAGAGTATATTTCTTCTGTTATAAAGGGCATAAACGGATGTAATAGAGATAATATATTACATAAGACATAAACCAAAATATTTTGAAGTGTTATGTCGTTGCCAAGCCTCGGCTTAACAAGCTCGATATACCAATCACAAAATTCATCCCATATAAAGTCGTATACCTTTTCGGCGGTAATCCCAAGCTCAAATTTTTCGAGGTTTTCAGTTATTTCACGTGCAACATCATTCAATCTGCTGATTATCCACTTATCTTCAAGTTCAAGCTTGTCAGGCAAGCTGTATTGAGCATTTTCATCGACATTCATCAGTACGAAACGGGAGGCATTCCAAATTTTGTTGGCAAAGTTCCTGCTTGCTTGTACACGTTCTGTATAAAAACGCATGTCATTTCCGGGTGAATTACCGGTTGCAAGGGTAAACCGCAGGGCATCTGCACCGTACTGGTCTATTATGCCAAGCGGATCTATACCGTTGCCTAAAGATTTGCTCATTTTTCTACCCTTTTCATCACGCACAATACCATGTATAAAAACGGTATCAAAAGGTGCTTTGCCGGTATGCTCAATAGCAGAAAAAATCATTCTTGCAACCCAGAAAAATATAATATCGTATCCCGTAACAAGTACGCTCGTCGGGTAAAAGAATTCGCAATCTTCTGTTTTATCCGGCCATCCGAGTGTTGCGAAAGGCCAAAGGGCGGATGAAAACCATGTATCCAAAACATCTCCATCTTGTGTTAGCGTGCCGCCGCATTTGGGGCAAACAGAAATATCTTGTTTGCTAACGGTAACTTCGTTGCAATCGTTGCAGTAAAAAGCAGGTATTCTGTGGCCCCACCAAAGTTGACGAGAAATGCACCAGTCATGTACATTTTCCATCCAATTGGTGTATACCTTTGAAAACCGTTCGGGTACAAACTTAACAGTTCCGTTATTAACTGCTTCTAACGCAGGCTGCGCAAGCGGTTCCATTTTAACAAACCACTGTTTGGATATAATAGGCTCAACGGTTGAAGAACAGCGATAACATTGACCTACGTTGTGGGTATGTTCTTTGGTATTAACAAGTAAGTCAAGGTCTTCTAAGTCTTTTATTATTTGTTTTCGGGCGACGTATCTGTCCATGCCGCTATACTTACCGCCACGTTCGTTAATTGTTGCATCGTCGTTTAGTATTTTTATTTGTTCTAAATTATGACGTAAGCCGACTTCAAAATCATTCGGGTCATGCGCCGGTGTTATTTTAACAGCACCGGTGCCAAATTCTTTATCAACATATTCGTCTGCAATAACAGGAATTTCTCTGTTTACCAGGGGGAGAATTAATTTTTTCCCGACAAGATGGGCAAAACGCTCATCATCAGGGTGTACTGCAACAGCGGTATCGCCTAACATTGTCTCGGGACGGGTTGTTGCAATAACAATATAATCGCTGCTATCTTTAACAGGATATTTTATATACCAAAAATGGCCGGCTTGTTCAGAATATTCAACTTCCGCATCGGATAATGCAGTTGTACAGCTTGGGCACCAATTAATAATTCGGTTGCCTTTGTAAATAAGGCCTTTGTTATACAAGTTAACGAACACTTCACGGACAGCTTTTGAATACTCTTCATCCATTGTAAATCGTTCGCGTTCCCAATCACAAGACGAGCCGAGCTTTTTGAGTTGGTTTGTTATTGTATTGCCATATTTTTTCTTCCAGTCCCAAACGCGCTGTAAAAACTTATCCCGTCCTAAATCATGACGGGTGATGCCTTCGTTATTTCGAATTGTTTCTTCAACTTTTATTTGCGTTGCAATCCCGGCATGGTCGGTACCCGGTAACCAAAGTGCTTCCTTACCCCTCATGCGATGAAATCGTATAATTATATCTTGTAAAGTTTCGTCAAGGGCATGTCCCATATGAAGCTGACCCGTTACGTTTGGAGGAGGAATTACTATGGTGAAAGGCTCTTTTGAGCTTTTGGCGTTTGCATGAAAATAACCACCGTCAAGCCAGTGTTGATAAATTTTATTCTCAACAGATTTCGGATCATATTTTGTTTC
>JAAZFB010000163.1 GCA_012511915.1 Clostridiaceae bacterium | reverse complement strand
GTGCAATGCAACAATTATTTCCCGAGGATTGGACACTTTTGAGGCTTATAATGAAAGGGTAAGCCTTTCTTGCTCACGGTTGTATATTTTTTTGTCTTCTGCGATGTTTGTGGCAAGTGCCCAACCCTTAGCACCACAAATGGCAATATCTTTATACATGTAATGGTTGTTGTGTAAAAAAGAAATGGTATCAAAATTATTTTCTGCGCAATAATCGTTCAGCTTTTTTGGAGTAGTCCACCAATAATCATGATTCCCTTTTGATAATATCTTTTTACCCGGCAAATTATTAATAAATTCAAAGTCAACTCGCGCCTCTTCTAAATAAGTTGCCCACGAATGATCACCGCATAATATAATAACATCCTCATTTTTTATTTTTTTATGCCAATTTTCCGCAATGCGCCTTGTATAATCTTCCCAATCATCGCCAAAAACATCCATTGGCTTTTGCGTATTAAATGATAAATGTAAATCTGATATTGCATACAGTGCCAATGTTATTCTCCTTACAGTATAGTATTGATGTAGTCTTTTATTTCGTTTTTATGCAAAACCCTGTCAAACCTAATCTGTTTATTTTTAAGCTGCATCAGTTTTTCCGGCAGCATCATCCCCGTTATATTTGATAATTCCTCAAGCAATAAAAACTCATCAGTATCTTTTGCCCGTTCGCCTTTAAGCGCAGTCATAACGCTTTTGTTAAATTTAAAAGGGCTTGCGGTAGAAAGTATTATCGTTTTGGCACAATCCTGCGTTTTAAATAAGTACTGGTCATAAACATTTTTGGCAACCGCTGTATGAGGATCCATAATATACCCGTACGCTTCAAAGGTATCTTTAATTGTCATTAACGTATCTTCCTCATTACAACATCCACCCCACAGCACTTCATTTATGCGCTGTTTAACAATGTTGGGAACCTCATATTTACCGTAAGTCTTTAAATCGTGCATCCAGCATTTAATTCGATAATAATCCTTATCAACAACATCATATAAAAACCGTTCTAAATTGCTTGAAATAAGTATGTCCATAGACGGTGATGATGTAGTGTAAAATTGTCTGTTCATATCATAAATACCTGTGTTTATAAAGTCGGTAAGTATGTTATTCATGTTTGAGGCGCAAATTAATTTTTTTACCGGCAAACCCATAAGCTTGGCATAATAACCTGCTAATATATCACCGAAATTTCCGGTAGGAACAACAAAATTAACATTTTCGCCAAGGGTAATCTCTTCATTTAAAAACAAATCGCAATATGACGAAAAGTAATATACTATCTGTGGCAATAACCTGCCCCAATTTATCGAATTTGCCGAAGATAGCATAATATTTCTGCGCTCAAGCTCGGCATTAAATTCTGTATCTGTAAAAACTGCCTTCACTGCCGATTGGGCATCGTCAAAATTCCCCTGTAACGCACCGACAAAGACGTTATCGCCCTCTTGAGTTGTCATTTGCAGTTGTTGAATTTTTGATACACCGTTTTCGGGATAAAAAACAATTATTTTTGTTTTATCAACATTTTTAAAACCCTCCAGTGCCGCCTTTCCGGTATCACCGGATGTTGCGACAAGTATTGCCGCAGTTTTATCGTCCCCCG
>JAAZFB010000162.1 GCA_012511915.1 Clostridiaceae bacterium | reverse complement strand
AGTAATACAATACTATTCCTTATTTAAAATATTGACAAACTTTTTTTAAATAGCGGCCGCAATCAGCGGCCTTTAAAAGGAAAATAGTATAAGGAAGGGGCTTGGTTTGTGAAAGAGCTTTTGTATCAGCTTTGGCTTGGCTCGTTGCATAATATTTCAACCGCAAAAATACATTGTTTAAAGAAACATTTTAAAACCTTTGAGGCGGTGTACAATGCGGACATGAGTGAATACACCAAAGTTGATGGCATAGGCACTGAGCTGTTAGACAAAAATTTAGATTCAGCAAGAAAAATTCTTGAAGATTGTGATGCCAATCAGATTGAAATTATTAGCTATTATGATAAGCGATACCCGCGGCGGCTAAAACAAATTAACTCACCTCCGGCTGTTTTGTACGTTAGAGGCACGCTACCTCCGATAGATACGGTACTAACTGTGGCTGTGGTTGGGGCAAGGCGCTCGAGCTTGTACGGGAATGCATGCGCAATCGAGATTTCAAAGCAGCTTACACGCGCGGGTGCGATAATCGTCAGCGGTATGGCGCGGGGGATAGATTCAGCTGCACATAAAGGTGCACTCAAAGCGGAGGGGGAAACAATTGCAGTGCTTGGTTGCGGTGCTGATATATGCTACCCTCCGGAAAATAAAGAACTAAAAAGAATTATTGAAAGCCACGGGGCGGTGGTAACTGAATACCCGCCGGGGACAGTGCCGCTTGCTGCGCACTTTCCTGTGCGTAACAGAATAATAAGCGGGCTTTCCGTAGCTACAGTAATGGTAGAGGGCAGTGCAACCAGCGGTTCGGCAATAACTGCAAGGTTGTCTGTTGAACAAGGCAGGGAGACTTTTTGCGTGCCCGGGCGCATAGACAACGAACTTAGCATGGGTCCGCATCAACTTATCCGGGATGGCGCTCGCTTGGTAACAAGTGCCAAAGACATTATAATGGACCTTACACGGGATTATCCCGAGCTTATGGTAGATGTAATGCTCGGTGAGCAGGCAAGGGATCGTATCATTGGTAAACAAACCGAAGGCTTGCCTGCAGAGCAAAGACTTGTTTTGGGCTTGTTAAAAAATGATTTCCCTACACATATTGATGAAATTTGTCACTTGGCTTCTATAGAGCCGGCAGTTGCAAATCAGTCATTGGTTATGCTTGAGATAAATGGCTTTATTACGTCGCTCCCCGGCAATCAGTATATCTTGCGTAAATAATCAGGAGGAAAAGCAAATATGGCAGATAATTTAGTAATTGTTGAATCCCCTACAAAGGCAAAAACCATAAAAAGGTACTTAGGTAAAAATTATTCCGTTGTGGCTTCGATGGGACATTTGCGTGACTTACCCAAAAGCAGTCTTGGAATTGATACGGAACATGATTTTGAGCCCAAATACATTACAATTAGGGGTAAAGGAGAGCTTTTGGCAAAATTGAAAAAGTTGGCAAAGGCGGCTAAACGCGTATACCTTGCAACCGACCCGGATCGCGAAGGCGAGGCTATTTCATGGCATTTGGCAAAGGCACTTGACATTGATGAACAAAATACAAAAAGAATAACTTTTAACGAAATAACACAGACAGCTGTTAAAAATGCGATAAAAAACCCAAGCAAAATTAATAATAATTTGGTAAATGCACAACAGGCAAGAAGGATACTTGACAGAATAGTCGGATACAAGATTAGTCCGTTACTCTGGAAGAAAGTAAAAAAAGGGCTCAGTGCCGGCAGGGTGCAATCTGTTGCTACACGTTTGATTGTGGAACGGGAGAGGGAAATAGAGGCGTTTATTCCCAAAGAATATTGGAGCATTGAAGCACAGCTTAGTCAAAAAAAGCATACTCGCGCATTTACCGCAAGTTTCTTCGGAAACGACAAAGGTAAAATAGAGATTAAAAGTAATGATGAGGTGCAACAAATATTAAAACAGCTGCATAATGTGGAATATAAAGTAAAGAGCGTTAAAAAGGGGCAAAAGGTACGGGCCTCCGCACCTCCGTTTATCACAAGCACTTTGCAGCAAGAGGCTTCTCGCAAGCTTAATTTTTCTGTATTAAAAACAATGCAGGCGGCACAAAAGCTATATGAGGGAATAGAGATACAGGGAAAAGGTACAATCGGGCTTATAACATATATGAGAACCGATTCGTTTAACATATCGGATGAGGCATTAAACGGTGTAAGGGCGTATATAAATAAAACATACGGCGCAGATTACTTACCTAAGATGCCTAAGTCATATAAAAATAACAGACGCTCGCAAGATGCGCATGAGGCAATTCGGCCTACTGATGTCGAGCTTTCGCCGGACAAAATTAAAGGGATGCTTGCACCGGAACTGTATAAGCTGTATCGTCTTATATGGGGGCGTTTTGTTGCAAGTCAAATGCAAAATGCAATATTTGATACGATAAATTGTGAGATTACCGCCGGTGGATACATTTTTAAAGCAAGCGGTTCGGTATTAAAGTTTGACGGCTTTATGAAGCTTTATATTGAGGGCAGTGATAACAAAGAAGAGGAAGAGGGGCAACTTCCGCTGCTTTCGGAAAATGAAGTGTTAGATTTAAAAAAACTAACCGAAAAACAACATTTCACAACACCACCCTCTCGTTATACCGAGGCAACTCTAATCAAAGCGTTGGAAGAAGGCGGAATAGGCAGACCGAGCACCTATGCACCGACGATCACCACTATTCTGTCCAGGGGTTATGTACGGCGTACTGCTAAGGCGTTTAGCCCGACCGAACTGGGTATTATTGTGAATGATCTTATGGTAGAACACTTTAACGATATTGT
>JAAZFB010000161.1 GCA_012511915.1 Clostridiaceae bacterium | reverse complement strand
AAGCAAAACTGGCTACCAGAAAAGCGTATGGCTTTAAGAGCTTCAAAACGCTGGAATTGGCCTTGTATCACAATCTTGGTGCATTACCGGAACCGGTTGAAACCCACAAATTTTTTTGAAGAGGCGATAAATATTATTACTGTTATTACTACTACTATATATATTGTCAACACACGCCGTAGTAACGCCGTGATAACGCGGTAATGACGCACTGATAACGCAGTGATGACGCCGTGGTAACATTTGTGACCACCGCGTTACTACCGCGTTACCACCCCTGTTGGATGTATTTCTTATGATTCAGCGAAAATAATTTTCAAATAATTTCATTATTTTTTGTCCGGAGACTGAAGAAATTTTATATTTTTTTCGATAGGTATAAATAGAAGACATGACAAGCATAAAAATTAGATGTATGGTGTAACGCGATGACGACTTTAAGGGGGACATTAAAATCGTACAGAACAGGTGGACCAAGCCGGTATACCCCCTTTTACCTGCTCCCACCTGTTTCTCTATATAAAGGGGCTATCCATGCAAAGACACGCTCGATTCGAACCTTTTCTGGAATGTCGATTTCAACTTAAGGATTTGATTCATCAGGATCATCAGACAAATCGTCTTATCACACCACAAGAAATCGCCTTCGTTGCCTGTCGCATTACCACCTCAGTGTTATCCAATAAGGGATTCACAGACAAGGTTTCGTATGGTGTTTTTCTGAATCAGTGGCGACAGGATTATGTGAAATTCACTGACAAAGCACCCTCACATTTTAAGATGAAGTGCATTGTCAAAGTGCTGGAGAAATACGATATCGTCCGGAAAGAGAATCGCTGTAAGGCGACTCCGATTTATTCGTTGGGACATAACAATCCCTATCGCGATCCGAATTATACCTACACCCCTCCGCAGGAGCACAAATACAGGAAGACTCCGGAGACAAAACCCGCTGCTTTATCCTTGTCGGATAAGAAGGCGACGCTGGAGGGAGAGATTGAAAAAGAAAAAGCCAAACTGATGGCGTATTTGAACGGAGATAAACGATGACCCTCATAGAACAGATCCAGACAATAGACAATGTGCTGCCAAAGGAGATTAAAACGGACATTTTCAAGGCACTTGAAAAATGTGAATTCCTCAGCACGAAATACACTGATGCCGTCAAACACTACAACCCCGGCGGTCTTCTTATCCCGGACGACAAAAAATACGAATTTACACAGCTTTCTTCACGCCTTAAAGCCTTTTGGAATCAATATCTTCGAATAATGTATCTGATCCATAAGAAAATTGAGCTAAAGAACTGTGACATAGACCTTGAGTCCCTTCGTATGCAAATACGGCAATGTATCATCGCGTATATTGACAAAATCAAAACCTATCTGAATCAATATGGGGATGTGTGCATGGTGCAAATGGTTCATTACATTCTGTGCGATGCGGATATCCCCGTAACGATTACGGAGAAGTGGGGTTTTTATAAAACCTTGTACGGCCATCAGGTGATGACCATCAATCACATGCGAAAAAGAGACCTAATGGAGTCGCTGCAATACGAGTTTGGCGACTATATCCACTTTTTCAAAGCGAACGAGACCTTTGCCGAAGAAGATTTCTTGGTGGCAGGGATATTGCTGGGGTATTGTCGGGAAAATTCAGTGAAGGGGGAACGCACGGCACTCTACTTCAAGTCGATTGTAGATCGAAAGATGGAGGAGGATATCCCGCAAGACCAGATTATCCGAATTTTACACACTCTATTCTCTGAAGGGTATCTGGACGGATATAAGGCGGGTAAATTTCATTTTATTTTTGAGCAAGAATAACTGCCTCTTCAAAAAAATTTGTGGGTTTCAACCGGTTCCGGTAATGCACCAAGATTGTGATACAAGGCCAATTCCAGCGTTTTGAAGCTCTTAAAGCCATACGCTTTTCTGGTAGCCAGTTTTGCTT
>JAAZFB010000002.1 GCA_012511915.1 Clostridiaceae bacterium | reverse complement strand
CTCTAATGTTCCCACCTTATCGTCAATTCCAAGTAACTTTGCTGGGTTGGCTGTAGCCATACGTATTGCATGGCACAAACCATAACCTGTGTGCTTCATAAGGTTACGGCAGGCATTATCAAGGGTTAAACGACTACCCGCCAATCTACCTTCATCATCATAATTTAAATCCGAACCATAAGCTATTCCCAGTTCCTCGTTATTTGTATATCCTTCGATAGTTATTGTAGAATCGGTAATTAAAATCATACGTTCAACACCTTTAGTTTTAACAACCAACTTAACCCTATCTGGAACCACATGAATCCCTGTTTCGTCAACAATAAGTTCCGCATACATATCAGGATTATAGAGAGTATATTCATCACATCCTGCTCCAATTGTACCTTGAGCAAGGCCTGGGGCTTTACCTGAATCCCCGTGGTGAGTCTGCACCTTTACACCGTATTTCGCTATTTTACGACATTGTTCAGCAGTCGCACCGGAATGCCCCAGTGCAAAAATAGCTTGTGGCGTTTTTTCGTGAACATATGCCATAAATTTTTCAATACCAGTAAGTGCTGGGTCAATTGCCCATATGCGAGGTAAACCGCCGAGTTTATCTACAAGCACTTCATATTCCTCTGTTTTAATTCCATGCGACCATTTAAAATCGTTGCGAAAACTACCTCCGTTACGCATGTAAGGCCCTTCCATATATAACCCATCCATAATACGGCACACGCCACTCTTACTTTCTTTTCGAATAACTTCAGCACCCTCTATCATTTCTTCAAGTGACATATTCATATAAAAGGTTGGAAGCAGTGTTGTTACACCGTGACTTATAAAATGCTCTGAGCATGCTTGTGGGTTTTGGTAAAACCAATATTCCCCCGCTCCGTGACAATGGATATCAATCAGCCCCGGAGCGGTGTATTTTCCACCTGCATCAATGACATCACAATCTGTCGGAATAGTAACCTTATCTGCACTGTCTGCGGCTAAAATGATACCGTTATCAAAGAGAAGTACGCCATCAAAAATAATGCCGTCCTCCATAATTAATTTTGTATTTGTAATTGCCTTCATCTATTTCATCTCCACTATTATGTCAATATTTAAAATGCCAATAAATCCATGGGCTCAATTGGTCTTGCCATATCCTCACTCACATAGATAGTACCCTTGGTCAGCTGATAAATTGATGCAGGAACCTCCTTGCAAACAGGTCCATATAGCTGCAGACGGGAAATCATACGTTCCCAAGAGCTATAGCCGCCCACATTACCCAAATCATGTCTTTCTAAATGGTCACGGGCGTGCATTACATCACGGGGACCAATGGAAACTGAATAGCGTGGAGTATGATACATGTCGCCCGAGCCCCAACCAGTAGAATTTTGAACAATAGTCAGTCGGTGATTATCCACGAAACCAGCCGGCAATTCTAAAAACGCTTCAAGTGTATCTGCAGAAAACTTTTTGGTATTAGGGTCAATAAAGGCTGTGTGGCCAACCCAACCGGTAGCAGAAATTATAAGGTCTGCACCACCGCCACCTACTTCGTCAATTAAATCAGAGTAATAGCTGATGTTTTCATTAGTGTAGTAGTGCATCTGCTGTAGTTTCGGGCGCAAATCTTCACGAAATTTAAGATAGAATTCACTTAAAAATGAACCGCCCAAAGATGGACCATATGTAATTGGCGCAACATTGCCATTTTCGTCCGCCCACTCATCCATACAAAAAGCATGGATATTTCTTGCGCTGATGTTGTTACGGTTACACATCTCCGCAACTGCTGTATAAATATTTCTCCAAGAGTTAGGGAAAACGATAACAGTCTTTTTGTCTTCAACATCAGAGCGATATATCCAATCAAAAAGTTCCAATGCACAGCAACTTGATGGATGAGGTACCACGCGAATGCTGTAGCCATTTTCGTTTGTTATTTCCATTTCTTCGCGGCGTATATTACGACAATATTCCAATACATTTTTATCTTGAGTCGGCAACCATGCCGATGGAGCAAAATCAAATAAACCTCTATTCATATCCTTTACCTCCTTAGTTCTCCTTTTTATTAATTGCATCTAGTTCTGTCTGTATCCAATCTCTATCGGCGCGATAAATACTCGGAGTTGCTACATCTGCTGAAACATAGCAAATACCCGGGAAAAGTCGAAGCATTGAACCTGGATTTTTAGGGTCTACAGGACCAAATAGCGCCAATTTCCCTGCAAACTTTTGATGGGCAGGGTTGCCGCCGCAGGCAGCTAAGTATTCTACATCCACACGTTCCTTAGCAGCAGCTATATCCTTAGGACCAACGGTGACAGCACATGGTGGCACATTACCCAAATCACCGGATGCACCAAACATACCTCTAAGGGAATCATGAGCAATCATTTCAAGCATAGGTGTCACATAATTAGAGCCCATTGACAACAGCTCTTCCATAGTATCTGCTTGATATGTCTGAGCATCAATCGCGCCAATACCACCTGACCAGCTAAGTGCTGTGTAAGCCACATCTGCGCCACCCTCTGTAGCAATCATATCAGAATAGTCTTTCCAGTTTTCATTAGTAAAGAAATGAATGTTCTCCATTGGCATTCTTAGCTCAGCATCCAAACGCTCATAAAAATAGCGCATAAAGTGACCTGAACGACTGTATGGGCTTTGCCAGGGTGCAACTTCACCCTTTTCATTGGCATACTCATACAGAAAGAAAACATGAACGTTTCGGCAACTGACACGAAACTTATTAATGGCCTCCACTGTGCTAATAAATACAGCATTTTCCGGAGAAGGTAGAATGATAACCAGCCTCTTGTTCTCCACATCTGACATACGTATCCGCTGGAATAGGTCTATTGCAAAGTAATTATGTGCATCATACACAACCTTTAATTCAAAATCCGGGTGTTCGAAATTTTTGCCCTGATGTGCTT
>JAAZFB010000160.1 GCA_012511915.1 Clostridiaceae bacterium | reverse complement strand
TTTGTCAATATTTTAAATAAGGAATAGTATAAATTGTGTAAATAGCGGAATGAATACTCAATGTATCCGTGAGAATTTTTGTGCAATTTAGGTAGGAATTTCCCGCAGAAAATTTATGTCATCCAATTATTCAACATCCCATAAATAGCTTGGAGGTTTTAATTGTGGCAGGAAAAGGTAGTATAAAAGTTAATGCAAAAAATATCTTCCCGATTATTAAAAAGTGGTTATATTCGGATAAAGACATTTTTGCACGGGAACTTGTGGTTAATGGTTGCGATGCAATAACAAAACTTATCAAATTAAAGTCATTGGGTGAGGCAACATACGATGAAAAACCGCGTATTGACGTTATATGTGATAAGGATAAGAGAACAATAACCGTTAAAGATAATGGCATCGGGATGACAGAAGACGAAGTAAAAAAATACATCAATCAAATAGCTTTTTCCGGTGCTGAAGAATTTTTAGAAAAATATAAAGACCAAAATGAACAAAATCAAATAATCGGGCATTTTGGGCTTGGATTTTATTCAGCTTTTATGGTAGCAAAAAAAGTCGTTATAGATACCAAATCATACACCCCCGAACCCGCGGTGCGATGGACTTGCAGTGGCGGCACGGAATACACCATTGCTGATAGTGAAAAAGAGACGATTGGAACAGAAATTACACTTTTTGTTGACGATGAGAGCGACGATTTTTTGATTGCAGAAAAAATGCGTTCTGTGTTGCTGAAATATTGCGGTTTCCTGCCGTACGAAATATTTTTAGATAACGAAGAAAAAAGCGTTAACGATATTTCGCCCATATGGACAAAACAACCGAGTGAATGCACTGACGATGAGTATAAAGAATTTTATCACAGGATTTTCAGCGACATAAACGACCCTTTACTTTGGATTCATTTAAATGTTGAATACCCCTTTAATTTAAAAGGGATACTGTATTTTCCAAAGCTGACGCATGAATTCGACTCAGCACAAGGCAAAATAAAGCTATATAATAATCAAGTATTTGTGGCTGATAACATAAAAGAAGTAATTCCGGAATTTTTATTGTTATTAAAAGGTGTCATAGATTGCCCGGATTTACCACTCAATGTGTCAAGAAGCGCATTACAAAACGATGGTACCGTTTCAAAAATTTCGGCACATATTACAAAGAAAGTTGCCGATAAACTTATATCAACACAAAAACAGCAGCGTGAAAAATTCAATGAAGATTGGTCAGATATTGCTCCATTTATTGAATATGGTTGTTTAAACGATGAAAAGTTTTACGAACGGTTAAAACCTATTTTACAGGCAAAAACAACAGACGGTGAATATGTCACACTTGTAGATTATGCAAAAGAAAATGATAACAAAATGTCATACGCCACTGATGAAAATGTGCAAGCACAGTTTATCAAAATGCTTAAGGAAGACGGGCAAAAGGCATTGTTGTTCCCACACATAATCGATGTGCATTTCATAAGCTTTTTAGAAATGAAAGAAAAGTGGAAGTTTACCCGAATTGATACCCTTCCCGAGCAGACAAGCGATAATGAGAAACTTTTGGAAATATTTAAAAAAGCATTAGGCAAAGACGATTTAACAATTACGACTGCCGATTTAAAAACTAATATGCCGGCGTTAATAGTTCAAGAAGAGCAAATGCGCAGAATGAGCGATTTTTCTAAAATGTTCGGCAATGCAAAATTACCCGAAACATTTACTCTTGTATTAAACTCCGAAAGCAAAGTCATTAAGCAACTGCCGGATATAGATGATGATAAACAGGCAATTTTATGCCAACAGATATATGACATCGCACGTCTGTGCAATTCATCATTGTCGGCGGATGAAATGACAGGTTTTATAGAAAGAAGTGCCGATTTGCTGGAAAAAATAGTCTAATACTAATCCTCGATTAAAAAATGGCTATAAATCTTCAAGCCAAAGCTTACTATGTGTGTCGGACGGCATTAACCAGCCGGTGCGCGGCGATAGGGAAACAATGCCTATATTCGGGCCGTCCGGCATGCAAGATCGTTTGAATTGGTTAGCAAAAAACCTTAAAATAAAAAGTTTTAAGCAGTTTTTAATATATTTAGGCTGATATTTTCCTTCAAAAGCATTTACTGCCAAAAAGAATATCTTTTCCGGGGTAAAACCAAAACGTATAAAATAATACATAAAAAAGTCATGTAATGCATAATCCCCTATTATATCTTCCGTTTTTTGTTTAATGGTGTTGTTTTCGTCAAGCGGCAAAAGTTCCGGTGAAACAGGTGCCTTAAGTATGCTGCTTGTTAATTTTTCTCCGTCAGGGTTTAATTCATTTTTACCTATCCACTCGACCAAGCAACGAACAAGGGTTTTGGGGATTCCTGAATTAACAGCATACATTGAAATTGCATCCCCTGCAAATGTTGACCAACCCAGAGCAAGCTCGGATAAATCGCCGGTACCTATTACCATCCCGTTTTCAGAATTGGCTATATCCATTAATATTTGTGTTCTTTCTCTTGCCTGGGCATTTTCAAAAGTTACATCGGCGTCATTGATGTCGTGTCCGATGTCTTTAAAGTGCTGCTTACAAGAGGGGATAATATTTATCTCCCGTGCAGTAACGCCTAAAAGCTCCATTAGCTGTTTTGCATTGCCAAAAGAACTTTCCGTTGTTCCAAAACCGGGCATAGTTACACCAATTATGTTGCTTCGATTAAACTTTAATATATCAGCCGCATGGACTGTAAAAAGTAAAGCGAGTGTTGAATCAAGCCCACCGGACACACCTAAAACCGGAACATTTATGCCGCAATGTCTTAGCCTTTTGGCAAGTGCAAACGAGACTGCTTCATAAATACGTTTCATTTGTGCATTTTTGATATCGGGGTTTTCCGGTACAAAGGGGAATTGCTTAATTTTTCGCGAAAGTATATTGGTATTTTTTATTTGTAAGTCAGTCTTAACTATATGATAAGGTTGGTTACTAATAATTACGTTATTAAATGCAATCTGTTTTTTTCTGTTTGATTCGATTTGCTGTAAATCTATTTCGGTATAAAAAATATTACTCTCAAATGAATATTCATTCTTTTCCATTAAGATTGCGCCATTTTCCGCCGCACAACAAAGACCGGAAAATAGTGTGTCAGCAGACGATTCACCAACCCCCGCAGACACAAAAACATAACCGCAACTAGATGCAAAGCTTATATGCTTTACAGCGGTCCTTATATTATCAAACCCTGCAACATCAGAGGTAATCGATGCCAAATTGAATATTATCTCAGCCCCGTTTTGTGCATGTATTGCTGATAAGGGTACATTTGCAAATATATCTTCACATATTTCAATAGAGAATTTTACCTGTTTACAATCGAATACTATATTACTGTTAAAAGGCACCTGTGTTGAACAAATTTCGATATTATTGCCCGACTTGTTATTACCGGAACAAAACCATCTTGACTGGTTATATTCACTTTGGGTGGGTATATGAGTTTTTGGAACAATACCAAGAATTTCTCCTTTATGTAATACAGTAGCGCAGTTGTAAAGGCGGACGCCATCGTAAATCGGCAAACCGACTATGCTGACAATATCAAAGTCTTTGGTACTTGATAGTATTTCCTCAAGCCCTCTTAGTGCGGCAAGCTGCAATGTTTTAGAAAAAAATAAATCACCGCAACTGTAACCGGTAACAGAAAGCTCCGGAAAAACAATAATATTTGCATTGTCCTTGTGCGCTTTTGTAATAAGGCTAATTATTTCGGTTATATTATGTCGCACATCACCAATCCGACAAAACGGAACGGAAGCTGCAACCTTGATAAAACCGTGGTTATCCATGCATACACCCCCAAAGAATGTGTTTTAGTACTGCAATTATAACACATACCTTTTTCTTGTGCAATAAAATTTGTAATTTGGATATTAGTATTATGAGCGCGCTTGCAAGCGAATAGCCGACGTGAAAGTGACCTTTTGCGAAAAAGGAGGAGCAGCGGCATAAGCGAACTCTGATTTTTGTAAAAAAAATCGGAGCAAGCGATATAAAGCTTGCTCCGACGTGGTACCGGTGGTCGGACTTGAACCGACATGGAGTTGCCCCCGACGGATTTTGAATCCGTTGCGTCTGCCAATTTCACCACACCGGCAAATGGTGTAACACAAAGTATTATAATATATTTATTTATAAAAATCAAGGTTTTTATATATTAATATTTCAGTTTTTAGAAATTTAAATTTGATCAGTTTTTAGAAATTTCAATTTGAATATCTTGACTATTAGCATTAATAATGGTAACATTATAGGGATGTTTATATTATACTTGTGTATAGCTTCAGATAAATCAACTGTATTTAGGGGGATAATGATATCATGGATTGGGTAGACCAAACATGGCAAAAGATTGAGAAAAAACTATCAATAACAAGTAAGCGTACAGATAATAACTTGCTTGTATACACTACAGAGAATAATAGGTTTGTAAATAAACGCGGCATTTTTTGGTGGACAAACGGCTTTTGGCCCGGCATTTTATGGCTCATGTATAGCCAAACAAAGGATGAAAGCTACAAAAAAATTGCCAATAATTTAGAGGTCATTTTAGATGAAGCTCTTTCTAATTTAGAACACTTGCATCATGACGTTGGATTTATGTGGCTTTTATCAAGCGTTGCCAACTATAAATTAACAGGGAATCCACAGTCTAAAAAACGCGCACTTACGGCTGCTAACATTTTAGCCGCTCGCTTTAATATAGCCGGCAATTTTATCAGGGCATGGAATGAAGACAGATTTGGCTGGGCAATTATTGATTGCATGATGAACATTCCGCTGTTATATTGGGCAACCGAGCAAACGCAAGACCCACGTTTTAAACACATTGCGCAAGGCCATGCAAACAGAACATTAGAAACCTTTATACGTCCTGATGGTTCTGTAAACCACATCAATGTTTTCGGCCCTGAAACGGGCGAATTTGTTGAAAGTTTAGGCGGCCAAGGTTATGGGTTAGGTTCTTCTTGGACCCGCGGACAAGCTTGGGCAATATATGGTTTTATTTTAAGCTATATATACACAAAAGAACAAAAGTATCTTGATGCAGCAAAGAGTGTTTCTCATTATTTTATTGCTGCGCTTGCCTCTAAGGATGATTTCGTTCCAGATTGTGATTTTAGAGCGCCAAAAGAACCGATTTATAAAGATACAACTGCCGGGGTTATTGCGGCTTGCGGAATGATTGAAATATCTAAAAATGTTCCGGAGTTTGAAAAGGATTTATATTTAAATTCTGCCATGAAAATTTTAAAACAAACCGAACAGCGTTATGCGGATTGGTCAGAACAAGAGGATTCAATCGTGCAAGCGGGAACCGAGTCATATAATAACGGGCATAATATCCCTATTATTTATGGAGACTACTTTTTTATTGAGGCAATATCAAAGCTCCGTGGTAACGACATTTTATTTTGGTAGAAATATCACCCTATGGATGTTGATACTCAAACTATGTAACGCGCTCTTTTATCCATTTCATGCTTTTAAATCTGCTGAAATATATTATAGTGCGCACTATCCAGTCAATAAACATTGCAATCCAGACGCCTATTAGTCCCATGTTAAAATATTGTGCGACTATATAGCTAAAGCCAATCCTGAAAATCCACATGGAGCAAATTGAAATAATCATTGTAAATTTATTATCACCCGCTGCCCTAAAAGCACTTGGGAGCAAAAAGGAAGCTGACCAAAACAACATGATAAATATGGCACTAATCGCTAAAATATCAATAGCATTTTTTGCGGCATCGGGGCTTAAGTTAAATAACGAAACAATCTTGGACCGCGAAAAAAACAGTATTATACTTAATGCACCCATTGATAGATACGATATTTTTAATAGTTTTTTAACATAATAAGTTGCCCATTTGTCTTGCCCCGCACCTATACACTGCCCTACAACAGTAACCATCGATAATGAAATAGCTCCACCCGGGATTTGAACAAATCCGATAATGCTGCCGGCTATTGCGTTGGCAGCAATTGCGGCGGTGCCGAAAGTGGAAATTAAGCCTTGAACTGCAAGTCGACCAACTTGAAACATGCTGTTTTCAATACCGTTTGGAACCCCAAACCTTAATATAGTTTTAATTGTGTTACTTTCAAATTTAATCTTATGTATTTTTCTTATATAAATCTTATTTGATTTGTTCGAAATAAAAAACATCATTATTGCAGCGGCGGTAGCCCGTGAAAGCAAAGTGGCAAGTCCTGCCCCGGCAACTCCCATATCAAATCCATAAATCAATATAGCGTTGCCTGTAATATTAATTATATTCATAATAAAAGAAACGAACAT
>JAAZFB010000159.1 GCA_012511915.1 Clostridiaceae bacterium | reverse complement strand
GCACCTATTTGTACCGAACCAACCCATTGCGCAGCGTTCTATTCATACGATGCATTGATAAAAAAAGAGGGAAAAGCTTGGGTTGAAAAATACTATAAAAAAATCTCTAAATGCGTAGACGATACAAAAGGCGAGATTATTGTATATCAACAACAACCTATTTTGGCGGTTTTTCACTCTGCAAGTGCCGGGGGTAATACCCAATCCGGTTACGATGTGTGGGGTAATGCCGTTGCGTATCTACAAAGCGTTAAAACCGAGGGTGAACAGCAAAAAAATGATTATTTTACAACACTTAGCATTACTTGTCAGGACTTTGTCGGTAAAATTAAAGCGGAATTTCCAAATGCTGATTTTTCTGCCGATAATAATGAATGGATAGGTGATATAGTCAAAACGAAAGCTAACTATGTAAAAACAATTAATATTGGAGGCGTTGATATAGACGGCGCTAAAATACGGTCTATGTTTAATTTAAAATCAACATATTTTGACGTTAAAACAGACGGGGAAAAGATTGTTTTCACTGTCGCAGGATATGGCCATGGCGTCGGCATGAGTCAATACGGTGCAAATTATATGGCAAAACGCGGTGTGAATTACAAGGCAATTTTAGAAAAATACTATCAAGGCGCACAAGTAATTAAATAATTAGGGTATCCTTAAAAAGTGCAACTTTTTAAGGATACCCTAATTAGTGTTTACTTTATTGCTTGATTTGTGTGATATCATACGGCGTGGCCTGATACACGTGATAATTAAGCCAATTAGAAAAAAGCAGGTTCGCGTGAGCGCGCCATGTAACCTTTGGCCGTTGTTTAGGATCATCATTTGGAAAGTAGTTTTTAGGTATCGCCGTATCTAAGCCCTTATCTAAATCTCTGTAGTATTCCTGACTTAATGTTACATCGTCATATTCGCTATGCCCCATAACAAAAATCTGCTTGCCGCCTTTTGACGTAACAAGATATACTCCTACCTCTTTTGATACCGCCAATACTTCAAGGTTGGCAACAGCACTTATTTCTTTTTCTAACACCTCGGTATATCGGGAATGAGGGGCATAAAACACATCATCAAAACCACGCATTAACATTTTGGTTTTGCGCTTTGGTTTATGCTCAAAAACACCGAACACCTTTTCTCCAAGTTTGTACTTTTTTATGCCGTAATGATAATAAAGCGCCGCCTGTGCGCCCCAGCAAATATGTAGCGTAGAGGTTACATTGCTTTTTGTCCACTCCATTATATCCGACAATTCTTTCCAATAATCCACCTGTTCAAATTCTAAAGATTCAACCGGTGCGCCGGTTATTATCATACCATCGAATTTCTGGTCTTTTATTTCATCAAATGTTTTATAGAAATTCAACAAATGCTCTTGGGGTGTATTTTTGCTAATATGACTTGTCGTTTTTACAAGCTCTACATCCACTTGTAGCGGAGAATTGCCTAAGAGACGCAGTAGCTGAGTTTCGGTCGTTATTTTAGTCGGCATTAAATTTAAAATGGCAATTTTAAGCGGACGTATATCTTGGGTTAACGCCCGTTTTTCCGTCATAACAAATATATTTTCATTTTCGAGTGTTTTCCGTGCCGGAAGCGTATTGGTAATTTTTATGGGCATATATGTTTCGTCCCTTCTTTATGTCACATTATACTAATCCCTATACTAATCCATATAATTATAGCAGATGTATATATAATTGACAAGAATATAATAATTTTGAGTTTCCCCATTTTTTCAGTCTATACCAAAGCCATCATATTTAAACAAGCACATCTGCATAGATTTCGGTTTCTTTTTCAGCATATCAGCAATGCCTTGCTTGCATCTTGCAAATAGTCTG
>JAAZFB010000015.1 GCA_012511915.1 Clostridiaceae bacterium | reverse complement strand
CTGACAATTGGATGTGGCCTCGCCATACCGGCGATTTTTCCGTTTTCCGTATCTATATGGGAAAAGACGGAAAACCGGCTCCTTACTCCAAAGATAATATCCCCTATAAACCGAAAAAACACCTCAGCATATCCCTAAAAGGAGCTGAAAAAGGTGACTTTACCTTTGTATTCGGATATCCGGGAACCACTCAACAATTCATCCCTTCCTGGGAAGTGGATATGATACAAAATCATATTAATCCCATTGCCATTGATTTACGCACCCAACGATTGAATATCATTAATCGATATATGAACAGCGACCGCCTGATTCGCATCCAATATTCAGCCAAAGCTGCCGGTATTGCCAACGGGTGGAAAAAATGGATAGGCGAAAACAAAGGTCTTAAACGATTGGATGTTATCAATAAAAAGAAAGCCCTCGAAGCTCAATTTACGGAATGGATAAAGCAAGACGAAAACCGTTATAAACAATACCAAGGTTTATTGCCGGCATTTGAAAATTTCTATGCTTCTTATACGCCTATTTACACTCAAGCTCGTTTCTTTTTGGAAAGTGTAGTCAACATTGAACTGCTTTCATTTGCTATGAATTTCACCTCCTTAATCAACGAATGCAAGCAAAATCCGAACATGAACCAAGAGGCATTAGATAAACTAAAGGAAAGATACACCAAGACAAGCAAGGGTTTTTATAAAAACTACAACCCGTCCTTAGACAAAGAAATATTTGTCCTGTTAATGCAAGCATACTATAACCAGGTAGATAAAACCGAACTGCCGGACGAATTCAAGCAATGGATGAAAAAATACAAAGGAGATATCCATAAAATGGCCGAAGATGTGTACAAACGTTCCCTTTTCGCCCATCAAGATAAATTAAACAATTTTCTTAGCGGACTTAAGCCATCGCAATACAAAACTTTAGAAAACGACATTGCATTTCGTTTAATTTATCCTTTGCGTTCACAATATGCCGACGAAACCTATCCCCGTTTAATCCGTTTACGCGAAAGCATGGACAGTTTGGAAAGAGTATGGATAGCCGCTTTGAGGGAAATGCAGCCTGAAAAGACGTTCTATCCCGATGCCAATATGACCTTGAGAGTAAGCTATGGTAAAGTGGATGGCTACTACCCTTCCGATGCCGTCGAATATCTCCATTACACTACCATGGAAGGAATTATGGAAAAAGAAAATCCGGACATTTATGATTATGTAGTCGAAAACAAACTCAAAGAGCTTTATCAAAAGAAAGACTATGGCATCTATGCCAATACCAAAGGCGAAATGCCGGTTGCATTTATCGCCACCAACCACACCACGGGCGGCAATTCGGGCAGTCCGATACTCAATGCCGAAGGACATTTGTTAGGTCTAAATTTCGACCGTTGCTGGGAAGGCACCATGAGCGACATCCAATACGACCCCGACCAATGCCGTAACATCTCCGTCGATATCCGTTATGTGCTGTTTATCATCGATAAATTTGCCGGTGCCAAACATCT
>JAAZFB010000158.1 GCA_012511915.1 Clostridiaceae bacterium | reverse complement strand
TTCTAGCAACACGTCTTGCTGCCAGCTTACCGCCATATCTTGGATTTGATTGATCCTTCTGATACGGGATTGAGTTTTTGCCATCTACTTCACGATCAACCAGCGCATTCCAACCTTCGGAAAGATGTCGTGTCAATTCATCACGCACATTTGGGACATCAAGTGGAATGGAACCAGGCATAATCATTAAACTCGCATCATTGCCCATCCACAGTTCATGAATTACAGCTGCCATTAACCGAAGGACGCCTCGTGTTCGCTGGAATCGCTCCAAAGTTGCCCAATCCTCATACAACCTATCAAAAATTTCCGGATGTATGGGATAGCATGAAATCATTCGCTCCTTATACTCTACTTCACGAGCTTCCAGCGGGAAGTCGCTCTGATTTTCATTGTACATTTGGCTGAACTTCGAACAAACAAGATCCCGCCCATCAGGATTCTTGCAATCAAGAAAGAGCCTCCGACGAACAACTTCAAATCCTTCATTGGCAGCAACTGGTTTCCATATGGATTCCATACGTCCAAAGGTATGTTCAATTGTTTCTAGTGCTATTTTGCCTGCCTCTCCACCGATTTCAATATCTGATTCAGGTATTGATGCAACTACCAAGCTATTTTTGCTCGCCCTAGTAGCTCCCGTTACTTCCTGTATGAATGAAATAAAATTATCAAATGTGCCAGCTGGAAGCCCACTAACGCCATAAATCTTTTTCGCATAGGCAACAAGCTCATCCATTAAGATTAAGCAAGGAGCTGCAGCGTCAAATAGATTTTTTAATGCTTCGGAACCTGGTGAAACCCCTTTTTTGTCTGCTTCTTTTACATAGTCGTAAAGGCTTGTATTTCCTGCTGATTCAGCTAATTGTGCTGCCATTTCACCCCAGAGCGTATTGATAGTAATCCCAGGCATGTTATTTGGCCGCTTACTTTTGGTCGGATCTAGGGCAGTTCCAACTAAAACTGCTACATTAGCTTTTGGTAACGACGTAACCTCAGCACTCTTTAATACTTGCTTGATGTTTGGTATTTTATCAATTGAAACTCTTCCACGCATCATGTGGTAAAGTGCAAGCATACTATGTGTTTTACCACCACCAAATGCTGTCTTTAGTTGAACAACTGGTTCTCCGTCTTTGCCAGTAACGCGACGAAGTGATTGTTCTAATAAACCTGCCATTCCTTCAGTAACATATGTACGGGCGAAAAATTCCACAGGATCGCGATACTCATAAGCCCCTTCACCCCGCGCTACTTGGGCAAGATCGGCTGCAAATTCTGCGTTCTTATACCGCCCCTGGGCCACGTCAGGATGTGGTTCGATAATGTCTCGCCAACTTGGAAGGCCACTAATAGGCGTAGTGCTCAGTATCCCAATATTTTTCTGTTTTGAACTCACTAAAGAAGAATAGGTAGTTTCTTTGACTGTGGTTGAACCGCTAGCTGATCCATAACGTAATGTCCGTAAAATATCTCTAATTTCTTCTGCGCTTTCCGAATCAATTTGTTCAACAAGACGTGACATGGTATCTAAAGCACGCCAAGTATCGTCATCTGTGAAGTCTTCTCCACCTAAATGGGCTAATCTATTGCGCACTCCAACAAGTTCTTTCGCCCAAGTACGATGATCGATGGATAATTTCTTCCTGAAAACCA
>JAAZFB010000157.1 GCA_012511915.1 Clostridiaceae bacterium | reverse complement strand
GAGACAACCAATCACTATGGGTAATCCTGTTCGTCTATTCTATCTACAGATTATGTTACATAAAAGCTATATACTATTTATTTGATAAGGCGACTTTTGCTAATCGTTATCCCCAAAGGTTGACAAGTAACAATAAAACACTATTACAATTATACCGCTATAAGAAAATTTTAACAAGAATAACCAGTCGAAAATTTGGGAATTGTGTAGAATGACAATACACGACTTGTACCATGCCAGCTTATCAATTCATTTTCCTGCAAGCATCAACCTTTCAAGTCTTCTCAGTATCTTTAAAAATGTCTTGTCTTTGACAGCGGACTCCCACAGTCCATCACAAAAGCGTTCTTGCCGAATATATCCGGTTAAAATCGCTAGAGTCAGCTCAAGATCTGAATCTTCTACTGCAATGTTCATTTCTTCCGTGCCATGTAGACAATGCTGTTCAATGACCTCAAGATAGTTGTAGCAAATTAGATTTGACGAATATGCTGCTTGGACAAAATCCTCAAGCGTTTGCTCATACATAGGATATGGCATGGAAAAGTGATTCTCTCCAAGTTTACCACCGCCATCCCAGCGGCAAGCGTTTTCCTCATTTACATTTTCAAAGTAAGGAATGAATGTCAATAGCTTATTTACGCTTCGTTTTATCAGTGAGTAATGAAGCTTATCTGAAAGCTCTTCAATATAATCTTTCTTTGCAATTTTTGCGGTCCATTCAATCGGAATATTTTCACTTCCGTAGTATAATCCTGCCAATCCTCCAGCAACGGCTGCAACCGTATCTGTATCATCCCCAAGGTTTACCGCCATAAGAACACAATCTTTATATGATTTTGTATTAATTAAACACCAAATTGCTGCTTCCAGAGTATCCACAACAAATCCGCTGCTTCTTATTTCTGCCTCATTAATTTCACTAAAGCGCTTTTCTGACAGCCGATGATAATGGCTAATTTCTGTTTTGTACTCCGGTTCTCTCTTATAATATTCAACAGCTTTGTAAATTCCCAACTCTACTGCAACACTGAGATTCATATTCCCGATTAGCATTGATGCAACCGAAAGATAAATACCACATGCAATTTGGCTTCTCTTATGAGCATGGGTTAAAGCAGAAACTTGATGAATCAAATTGTATGCTTCATCCACTTCCTGAAAGTTAGTACCATACAACGATTGAATGTAAAACAGCAGCGGCAGGATTCTCATAAGTGATCCATTACCGTTATCTCGTTCACCTACCCCACCGCATTGTAAAGGCTCTACTCCAGATATAAATTTCATAATAGCTTGTCTTGCGGCAATTCCTACATCAAACACCTCTCCATAAGGTGTATACTCACCTTCGATGAGCCATGACTTGAACTTGATCATTATGTCCTGATAATCAACGCCCTTTGACAAGCTATCAAGAAGGCATAAAGTCAAGCTAGTATCATCCGACCATGTTCCAGACGGTTGGTTGTGTGTCCCGTATGCCCTCATATCTGTAACTGGGTCAGCCTTCAGTCTTTCACGGCTATTAAATTCAACCGGTACTCCCAGTGCATCTGCTGCACACAAGCCCATTATTCCATCTAAAACCCTATTTCTCATTCTCGTGCCCCTCACATATGTAATCACAAGTTTTACATGTTCAAATACTTACAAGGATTTGCTTCTCCCCTTGAATAGAGATGTTTAACAGATTTGTCGATGTACTTTGTTCTTATTGCCTCTGGCGCTAATTCACCATCAAATAATATCCTTCCCGAATCAATACACTTATTCCAGCTCAAAGGCTTAAACACCTCTATGATTGTTCCGTTCACTATACTAAATACATATTCTGCATTTTGTGCCTTTGCCGATGACAGCTTCCAATTACCTCTAGTAGCAATGTAGATTTCATTTTTACTCATTCCATCACGATAGCTTGCATTTATCTTTATCAAAATTGCTTTTTCTTCAATTCTTATTTCTTCATCATCAATTATGTCATCGGATTCTTGCATCTCGACGCTTTCTTTAGAATGATCCGCAAAGAAGTATTGGATCGGATTGGCATTTCCTTTTACGATGAATTCTTCAATTGAACGGTGCAAATATCTTTCCTTGATTAAATCATACGCTGGCATTCCCTCGAATCCAATTCTGTTGGAGTCTTCTGCCTTAAACCATGATATAGGTCTAAAAACACCTCGCACAATCCCATTATGAACGCTTAGAACATAGTCTGCTTTTTCTGCATTTCCCTGATTTGCTTTCCACCATTTATTCGTTGCCTCATAGATTTCCTGCTCATTCATGTCACTTCTATATTTGGCATTTATTTTTATTGTCATAACATTGTCTTGGATCTCAATTTTTTTAGCTCCTAAGAGAATGTCCAACTCCTCACAAGAAATTTTGCCACGTTCAATGGAATGGCCCTTTACGCAATTTGACAGATTATCCAGTCCCACAAAATCGATTAAAGCTGCCTCAACTTCAAAAGCCTCTTTCTCAGTTAGTCCATATCTGATAATCCAGTGGTCAACCTTTTGACCTTTACTTTTTATACTATTGATCACTTCAATTTTTTCAATATTTGAATCGCTTTCCAAATTTCCGTTGGCATGACTAAATACTCTATTCCCTTTGCCTTTTCCAATATAAAAGGTCTCTCCCGCATCAGGATAATTTAAACAATATACATAATACTCGATTTTTTCTTGCGTTAATGTTGAAAACATTTCACAACCTCCTTCCAACAAATAAATCAATTATTTTAATTCAATATCCGTTACATCCTCAGTTCTAACGGTGTATGTTTAAACTCTACTGCTGTTCTACAGGTATCGGTTTAGAATCTCATTCAAATAAAGCTTATATTTATCAACTATGATTTGAGGCAAAAGCACCTTCAACTTATTCCCAAACTGCGATATCCAGGCAAAAAAGTTGAACTCAAAGCTACTTTAATCCATATCATAGGAGCTATCCATCTGTTAACAAGCAATGTTATGGGAAACTTCCGTGCGTGAAAACATGACCACAATGTCAATAACAGCTTTTATCAATTACCGGAAACTAGTCAATACATTATCATTTCTATTGTACTAATTTTATTCATCTTCTGTCTCGTCGATAAATTCATCCGGGCTTTCAATCGATAATTCGGCTCCGTTCCGAACCAATTCAAGCATAGTAGAAAATTTATACTCATCGTTGTCCTCGTCCCAACCATTCAACCAAATACTATAATCCCAATTTGTATAACTATCGCTACCAACAGGTTTGTCATAAATGCTGCCACCAGATGATACTTGGATCATTTCCGATTCAAAGTGAAAGTCCAAATACTCTATTTCGTGATGCTCTTCGTTGCCAGTTTCGCAGACAAAACCAAAATCAAATTCCATATCTGGCTCAATTCCATTTGCGAAGGCCTCGAGGTAAGCATGAACTGCCAAAATGAAACCGGGGATTTTTTCCGAATCATGATCTTGGGTGTATTCGGAAAGAGCTTTGACGAGGAAGTTCCTCATCAGTTGAAAGCTCTCAACCTCTTTAGGCAAAATGGAATCCTCTTCCTCATCTGTGGCATCATCCGTTACTAACAAATCTGGCCATTGCTGGCTTATTTCCTTGTGAAGTTTATCAAGTTTCTCACGCATATAACAAATACTATTAGATACCGGTTTCAGCACGGTAAGGTAAAGGTGAATATATATATCTTCATCGTGGGGTTCAACATACATGTTAATAACATCGTTGATTATTACATTGGCACTTACCATACGAGCTGCAACATCAAGGGCCATATCTCTTAGTGGAGCAGCTGAATCATGAAATTCGTCATCATCCGACATATCAATTTTCTTAAGATAACACAGCAACCCTACAGAATCGGGCAAATCAAATCTTAGCCTACAAAACTTACCTGCTTCTTCTTGTGATTTTGGTTTATAAAGTTCAAAAAGTTCTTCGAGAACAGATAGCAATTCTTTACTGCTTCCGAGTATTTCATTCACTAACATGCCAAGTTGTCGGCAGATCTGAACTTTGTTTTCATGATCATCTTGATACAAGCAATCACCGTCTTCCCTTTCTGCTGCAATTATACAAACTCCAAAATTTATCTCACAGCCCTCTTGGGTGATAAACACCCCCTTCATCTATTTTATCAGGTCTGATGTAATTATACCCGACAGAACTCCCCCAATAATGTCCTCCATCATCGAAGGTAAGAGAGAACCCTTCATCAGCTTGAAAATCAATATCTATCAATTTTATTGAAGACATAACCCTCTTTACTTGTTTTTGAAACATCTCATACCACATAGGGTGATCTTGCTTTTCTTGGTCATATTCAGCTACAAGATCTTCAGCTGCTTGCTCTAATAAAGCACTCCTATTTGAAGTTATCCAATTCAGTGCTTTGTGAGCATTTTGAAACATATTGCCACAATAATCTTCATATTCATCAGGTTCAACAAAAAATCCTATGGTTATTGATTCCCCGCAAATATCAATATCGCCGTAATATCTGCCATCCTCATCTTCATCTTCATATAAAGTACCAAATATCTCATCTTCAAGGATCTCAGGCAAGTCCATTAAATTACCTTCTTTCAACTAATCACTGAATAACTATACCTATAAGGTTACAGTCACATTTCTAAATCCTTAGCCTGCATATACGGCCTGCTGTGGGCGTTGTAGGATTCCAGTTACCCTTGGACTAATTCCCACAATTTATCATAGCTATCCACCACGTCATACTTAACATTCTCTCCGCTAATAGCGCGGAAATGTTCCCGGGCGCAGTGGGCTTTCGCTTTTTCAATCTCGCGTAGTTCCATTGAGGACATATCGCCTTTGGTTTCAGCGACAAAGTAGATGTGCTTCACCTTGCCTTCATAAAATGCGATGGCCCAGTCAGGATTGTATTTACCCACGGGGGTACTAATGTAGAAACCTCGTGGAAGTTTGACATAGACTTCAACCTCTCCGCTATGAGCTTCCAGTTCCGCGGCAAAGTCACGCTCGTTTGTGGAGTCATATATAACATAGTCATATAAATGACGTTTGGCTTCTATGGCATTTATGCCCAAGGCTCCTTTTTTGAGATCAGGTTCAGTGAATATCTCCGTGCTGAATACGGAGGTCAGTTTATCATAGGTAATATGCTCGATAATCGCCGTGGCTTTCTGCTCATTGATGATGTTGGCAGCGCGGATAATAAACTCTTCAGGGTTATCCCCAAACTGATCAAATATGACCTTCTCAATGCCGACCAATATGTTGGCCACAGATTTCCTTGTAAGTCCGGTTTCGGCGACAATTTTACCCACGAGGTCGTAACGAACAGAACTGCTGGCTTTCATAGCAGTGTACGGCGACGCTTCCTCACGCAATATATCCGAGCGCACAAAAGCTTCACCTGCTTGAAGTTGGTCCTTGGACTCGATTGTCTTTGTCTGTTCGCCTTTCTCCACCTTGAAATAAACCTTGGATACCCGCAACCTGGAGTTTAGTGCCGTGATAGATTTATCGACCAGTTCATCCTCATCGAATCCGACAGTGTAATAGCTTCTGCCGTTAATACGCGACCAGAGTTCCCTAAATGCGCGACTGTTCATCTTATCCTTATCAAGCGTAACCTCTACATTATTCTTGCGAGCGTTCTCCGGCTTAACTGCGTTCGGATCGTAGACGGAATCGAGCACTGCAATAACATCGGCAGCTCGGCCGGCGGCTTCCTCCGGTACTTCAAGCGTACCGTTCTTTTTGGCCTCATAATATTTCTCGGTCAGTTCACCGCGTTTGACATAGCCGTTTTCGATCAGGCTTTCATAGATAGCGAGGGCAGTATCCCCACCAAATTTCTCATCAAACAGCTTCGCCTCGACTTTGCGCGGACGGTCAGCGACCGCTTCGGCAATCTCGCTCTGCAGGCCCTTGGCAAAACTGTCGTAGCTTTCGTTGGCAATAACGGTCAGCACGTTGACGTTATGAATCTCCTCACGGCTGAGAACATTCTCGTCCATACGCTCACCACTTTGATTGACGGCAAGACGCAAACCACGTCCGACTTCCTGACGTTTGCGTACATCGCTGCCGCTTTGCTTTAAAGTGCAGATTTGGAACACATTCGGGTTGTCCCAACCCTCGCGGAGCGCAGAATGGCTGAAGATGAACCGTACAGGCTCACGTCGGTCAAGCAGACGCTCTTTTTCTTTCATAATCAAGTTATACGCGTCGACGTCGTCTGAGGTGCGCTCTTTCTTATCGCCGAGCTTGCTGTCAATCATGTGCCCGCTCTTTTTATCAATAGAGAAGTACCCTGCATGTGTCCGCTCCGCGGGCATACCCTGAAGGTATTTCAGGTACTCTTCGGAATCATCAAGGGCAAGCTGTATACTGCCGACGATGGATTTGTACTCTTCCTCGAAAACCTGTGCGTAAGTGCCACCTGTGGCGTTGCCTTGGGTGTCGTACTGCTTGTACTTTGCTACCTCGTCGATAAAAAAGAGCGACAAGACTTTGATTCCCTTGGCGAATAGCTGCCGCTCCCGTTCGATATGAGAGAGGATTGTTTCCCTTATTTGAATACGCCTAAGTTGATCCTCACTGACCGCACCGATAACATCCCCGGCAAATAGCTTCTTGCCATTCGTGAACTCAACGGATGAATCCCTGCCATCAATTTTCAAAACAGTATAGCCATCCTTATATTCGGCAAGTTCACCAGAGTTGTCGAACAGGCTATAGCCCTCGGAAACAATTCTCGTTTTAGGGCTAAATCCTGTTTTGTTTTTAATATCAAACTCTATTGTTGCTGTGGGGTTACCTTTGGAAAGGTTTATGCTCTGCACATATACATACCCCTCAGTAGCGGTGCTGCCGGAGATTGAAATACCTTTAACCGCTATCTTCTTAACAAGCCGTTTGTTGTAGGCCTCCAACGCATCAAGGCGATAAATCATATTGTATATGCTGTCCTCTTTGTGTGTCGCAGAGTAGCGAAGGGTGAACAAAGGATTAAACTCCTTCAGCCGCTCTTTTGTAGCTGCGCCCTCTACAGATTGCGGTTCGTCAATAATCACTATTGGGTTTGCTTTTGCTAATATATCAATAGGGCGGCGAGAGCGGAACTCGTCCAACTTCATGTAAATACGCCTTGCGTCCTTTCCTCGTGCGTTGAATGCTTGGCTATTTATAATCATTACGTTGATTGCACTGTCGGAAGCGAAGCGGTCAATCTCGGTAAGCTGTGAGGAATTATAAATAAAGTAACGAATTTTCTTGCCATAATCATCGGCAAAATGTTCTTCGGTCATCTGGAAGGATTTATACACACCCTCGCGAATGGCAACGCTCGGAACGACGATAATAAACTTACTCCAGCCATAGCGCTTATTGAGTTCATACATTGTCTTTATGTAGGTATAGGTTTTCCCAACGCCGGTTTCCATTTCCACTGTAAGGTTGTACCGTCCGTCAAGCGCGTCGGATGGTTTGATCTGCCCCGACCGCTGAATGGCGCGTATATGCTCTAAAACTTTGTCATCGCCAATCGCCACAGGCGCGTTATTAAAACCCGTAAAATCCCGGGCAGCATCAAGTGATATCTGTCCTAAGCCAGGGTCTATCATATAAGTCGGTGCATGGAACAGCTGACCTGCGAAAACATCGCAAACAGCTATTGCCGCATCTGCTTGAAATTTTTGATGTCTAAACTTTAATTTCATTCGCTCACCTCCTTATATGACTCTGACAGCTGTGTTCGGTGCAAGCAACTTAAAGATTTCAAACACATTTATCTTTTCCGGCGAGCTGGTGAATGAGCTGTCGCGGAATACGGCGCGGAGAGGTTTGCGATTCGCAATTTCGCGGATTGCTTTTTCGCTGATACGCTCCTCGAAGCAGGCGATTAAATCACCCTCGTTGTATGTGTGTACAGTGAAGTCGTCTATCTTTTCGCCTGTGTGCGGCATGGACAGCGGTAAGCCCCAGTCGAGCAGGCAACCATAAAGCAAATCCAAATCGGTGCGGTCGGGCTTGATATTGCTCTCCATCAGGGCAATCATGTCTTGTGTATAGTCGCCTGCAGCATAATACACATCTTTCATGTTGGTGTCGTCGAGCTTGAGGACACGGAAGCCGATATCGAGATTCAGCGCGGTCAACCCCGCTTCAGCTTTGATTTTATCCCCGGCACGACGGATGCGTTCCTTACCGATTTCGCAGATAGTGGGGAAATCAACATTATCAACGGATTCTGGCAACTGAACCATGATAAACTTACGCTTGTTTCCGTCCTCTGCATTAAGCTGCATTACTGCATGGGCAGTCGTGGCGGAACCGGAATAAAAATCCAAAACAATATCCCCATTAGCAGTAAAAGATTGTATGTGTTCCTTTACTACGCTGACAACCTTTGGGGTGTCGAAAGGAATCCCCAGTTCAGCAAGCAAGTCTGTATCGCTTCCTCCATAATAGAGTAGCGATGGAATATTCTCGTACATATTCTCTTTCAATAAATATTTCCTTCTTGGCTGTGTAGATTCATCTATGCCAAAAAGTATGAGATTTGCTTTCAACAAATCACGCATCGTTGCGGAAGGGTTTCGCCATCCTTTTTGAGGAACAGGACATGGTTTTCCAGTTTTAGGATGTATCAATGGCACAAAATAATCATCTGGGGCTTTCTTGTTATTAGGCCATCCCATCGATACGGATTGGAACAAGTCTCCGTTTGCGTCCATACGGTTATACGCTTTTTCGCCACCACTCAAATCCTTTTGTAAATTAATCCATGCTTGAAGCTCTTGGTTTGCCTGTTCAAGTGTATAAGAAGAGTTTATCTTTTTGAAAAGTTGCTCAGCCTTTTTTAACATAGCTACAGCGTTTTTCTTTGGTCGTACCATTTTGCATTTTTCCACAAACGACAGCTTATTCTTGGCGTATGCAATAATATATTCATGCTGATATGAAATACCCTTCGCGTCCCCTTTGGGGTTTCTCTTATCCCATATAATTGTCCCTAAATCGTTAGACTCTCCGAAAACCTCCGCACAGAGTTTTTGGAGATTTGTAATTTCATTTTCATCCATGTTTATAAGGATTATGCCTTCATCCGAAAGGACATTTCGAGCCAACACCAAGACAGGATATAATGATGTACACCAGTCGGAATGATAACGAGGGTTTGTCTTTACGTTCTCACGGAAATTTTTTAGTCCATCTTCATCGTACATTTCGACAGCTTCATCGTATTCATCCGCATCCATAGTAAATTTGTCGCGGTATAAAAAACTGTCTTTTCCAGTGTTGTACGGCGGGTCGATATATATCATTTTCACCTTGCCCAGGTAACTCTCCTGCAAAAGTTTCAACACATCAAGGTTATCGCCCTCTATG
>JAAZFB010000156.1 GCA_012511915.1 Clostridiaceae bacterium | reverse complement strand
TAACTTACATCCCTTAAAATATACACTGAGAGGAACAATTGAAAAACCCTGCTGTGTGGAGAGTCCAAAAAGCTTATTAATCTCTTTTTTATGAAGCAAAAGCCGTCGTTGCCTAACAGGGTCTTTATTATATATATTACCCTTTTCATACGGGCTGATATGCATACCTTTTACAAAAATTTCGCCGTTGCTTATTATGGCATAGCTGTCTTTTAAGTTCACCTTTCCCTGTCTGATGCTTTTAACCTCGGTACCGAAAAGCTCGATACCCGCCTCAAAAACATCCTCTATAAAGAAGTCATGCCTTGCCTTTTTGTTTTGCGCGACCTGTTTTATATTTTCTTTTGCCCTTGCGCCCGGTTTTTGTTCCATTTTTCTTTTTCTCCTCTTTTTGCTCTTTCGGCACAGGAATAAAATCAATTTGCCTCAACTCGGTAGATACCTTTATAAGCTGCACTGTAATGTGCTGTCCCATAACATATTTATTACCGGTGTGTCTACCCGTCAATGTTAGGGTGGCTTGGTCATACACGTAATAATCGTCATCTAAATTGGACATACCCACAAGTCCTTCAATTGTAGAGGGCAACTGCACAAAAAATCCAAAAGAAGTAACGGATGAAATATAACCGTTAAAGGTCTGCCCAATTTGTCCTTCCATATATTCGCAAAGTTTATACCCGGTGTACTCACGCTCGGTTTCAACAGCAAAAATTTCTGTCTCTGACGACTGCGTTGCCGCCTCTTTTACTGTTTTTTTAAAACGCGCAACTTGCTTTTTGTCTAATTTCCCCTGCAGCCATTCATGCAAAATACGGTGTACGATAACGTCAGGATACCTTCTTATCGGTGCGGTAAAGTGGCAATAATATTCAGATGCCAACCCAAAATGACCTAAATTTTCATCGCTGTACCGTGCTTTTGCCAGAGAGCGCAACATCATTGTACTTATAATAGTCTGTTGGGGGGTGTCTTTTATCTCAAACAACACCTTCTGCATATCTTTCGGACGTATTTGTTTACCTTTTTTAAATTTATAACCCATATTGCCAACCAAAACTGCTAATTGTTGAATTTTCTCACTGTTCGGGCGCTCGTGCACCCTGTATACAAGTGGGAGTCCAAGCTTATTTATATGCATTGCGATTGTTTCATTTGCAGCTATCATAAATTCTTCTATTATTTTAGTCGCGGCGGTATTTGGGTTTACCGTAATTTCGGTTATATTCCCCGCCTTATCTGTTATCACTTTTGGTTCAGGTAAATCAAAATCCATACTGCCGCGTCTCATACGTTTATCACGTAACACCATTGCAAGTTCACGCATTAGTTCCAAAACCAGCAACAACGAAACAGATTCGTTCCTCGATGCCATATCCCCGTTCAAAACTTCATCAAGCTTGGTATATGTCATTCTCTTACTGCTTTTGATAACCGTCTCAGAAATGTTATAGTTTGCAATGTCTCCGTCTTTACATACTTCCATAAAACAAGACAGCGTAAGTCTTAATTTATCCGGCTGTAGGCTGCAAAGATCGTTTGACAGCTTTTCCGGCAGCATGGGGATAACACCATCAACCAAATATATGCTTGTTCCCCTGTCAAATGCCTCTTTATCCAGTGCAGAACCTTCTTTAACATAGTAACTCACATCGGCAATGTGCACCCCAAGTAAATAATTGCCGTTTTCCAACAATTCAACGCTGACAGCATCATCAAAATCTTTTGCAGTCTCCCCATCGATAGTAATAATAACTCTATTGGTAAGGTCTTCCCTTCCCTTCAACTGCTCTTCCGGAATTTCATTCGGTAAAATAACCGTTTCTGCATTTACCGCTTTAGGGAATTTTTGTGAAATACCCTTTTGCGCTAAAAATTTATTTAATTTCGTAAAATTTCGTCCCCTTTCAAATTGGTACAAATAATACTATTCCCATTTTAAAATATTGACACATTCGTGTCAACAAAGCCGTTGGCGTAAGGAAAATAGTATAAGGCTTAAAAAATTTTCACAAATCGAGTAGGAGGCTACTCATTAGTTGAGTAGCCGACCTCTCACACCACCGTACGTACCGTTCGGTATACGGCGGTTCAATGGTTTGAGCGCAATGCCTCGTATCTTTTGGATATATCATCATAT
>JAAZFB010000155.1 GCA_012511915.1 Clostridiaceae bacterium | reverse complement strand
GTATAATATACGGGATATATTTGATCAAACGAAATGGTTAATTTGTATGGTTTTTGAGAAAACACATTTTGAGAGGCTGCGCCGATAACTTTTATATAATAAAGTTGTGCTATGTTTGATGTATACGATACAACCTCATAATTGGTATTTGAATTCAACGAGCTATCAAGAATCGTTGTTCCGTTATACCCATCAATTAAATATAGCTCATAGTCTTTGGGCAAGTTTTCCATGTACACATAAATGTCGCCCGCAGGAGCATAAAACTTATACCAGTCAACGTCTTCGTTGTCATGAATCGTAGCATCATCAATCACAAGCGGGGATACAACATTATTAAACAAATATGCATTCGGATATGAATCATTACTCTCGTAGTTATCTTCTTTGGGAGCTATAATTTTAACATTAAGAGAATAGTCATATATGCTCCATGCCGCACCTACTCCTTCAACTTTTATGTTATATACTCCTGCCTTAGCATATGTGTCGATTTCGTATGAGAAACTCTCGCTATATGTGCCGCCATTTGTCGATGACCTAACTGAACTTGTGCTTGTTCCTTTATACAAATATATATTATAATTGGCTGGCAGATTGTATAGAGAAACATTAATAGTCTCTCCCGGCTTCAAATTAATACTATAATAATCTACATCTTTCGATATAGATAAGCGACTTTCATTTCCTCCACTTGCTGTATATCTTATGTAATCAGGGTAAGAAATCCTTCCATACAGTGTATGCCCAGAAGTAGACATCGCAGTAGAGCGACTCAAGGGGGATGGTGTATATGGTGTGTTATTTTCCTCGTAATTGTCATTTGTATATACGTTTAGCGGATAAAATATATCACTGAGCCCTAAGTAATTTCCATTGCTGTTGTAATAATACAATTCGATATAATACTCGCCTGTTGGGGTAGAAGATGATGTCTGCCAAGTCACAGTTAACGGATTTCCTTCCGATGCCCCCGACAAATTGTTGCGTTGCGGCATTTGTTCATATAATTCCCAATCATAGCCGTTCCAACGATAAACAACAGGCACACAAATATTAATATTTGTGTTATATATTTTTGCTCTAACGGTTAGCGAGCCTCCGCGCTGTACCCATTGAGTATCTCCATCCCAATAATCAAGCGGACGAATTGTCTGTCCTTCTAAATTTTCAAAATCATGTTCTGATGATTCATTAGGGTGAATCGTACTGTAGTATTCCTGTAAAACACTATAATTATTAACATCTATTAGTCCATATTTTGATAAGTTCCCATTACTGTTTGCGCTGCCACACAAAAATGTCGTAAGTTCTTCAAGATTATAACTCGAGCTTTCACTCCACATCAGAGCCGCTGCGCCAACTACATGAGCAGCGGAAGCAGATGTCCCCGAAACTGTTGTTGGTGCATCGTTAATGTAAAGCACACAAGAAACATCCTCGCCGGGCGCAAGCACATCGACATACTCTCCGCGATTCGAAAATTCGCTGATAACACCTTCATTATTGACTGACCCTATAGATAAAACTTGTGAGTATCTTGCAGGATAGTTTACATCTTCTGTTCCATCATTCCCAGCCGATGCAATCATCAGAATGCCCGCCTCAGCTGTAGCAGAAATCTCATCCTCTAAGATCTGAGAATAGTTTGTGCCGCCGAAGCTCATGCAAATGATATCCATTTCATTCTGAACAGCCCATTGCAGACCTTGTACAATACCACTGTAATTGCCATTCCCCCTACTATCCATTATTTTGACAGAGTAAATCTCTGCATTTGGTGCAATACCAACTAAACCGTAATCATTAAACTGTGCAGCGATAATGCCCGCCATAGCTGTTCCGTGCCCGTTATCATCGGCATAAGAATTGATTCCCGGAACAAACGAAATGCCTCCCGCAAGGTCAATTTCTCCGTTGAAGTCATTTATGCCTGTATCTAATATGGCAATTCTAATTCCATCGCCATATACTTCTTTTTCATGCATAGTCTGAATATTTATGGTTTCAAAACTCGCCGGGTAAGTATCAAGAAACTGTGCCCTTATAGGATAATCCGGTTCGATATATTGAATATTACCGTCATCTCTGAATTCACTTATGTCATCATTGTTTTTGATTTCAATATCATCAGCAATGAATTCAGTGTCCTCATGAAAAGAAAACAGCGAGACAGGCGGTTCAATGTATTTTATCATAGCTTTTGATGGTTGGCTATTACTGCTGTTGAAAGTGGATGGAACGGGAATGGGTAATGTTTCATTAACCACGTTCTCCTCGGCGGATGCATTCCCATAGTCCCCTTCGGAAAGAACACCATCCTCTGAAAAGGCACTGATAACCATCGTTGTAAGCATAGCAGTAATAATGGCAAAAACGAAAAACCTATTTATTGTTTTCATAGTCACATATTCCTCCTACTGAATCGATAGAACAACGGTTGTATTGTTTGTTTGCAAACCGTTAAATCTTATCTTGTTTAATACACCCGACCATAATTTGCCTTGAGATATGTTTTTATTAATCGAAAACATTATTATACCTTCACCGACAGATGTGATAGTAACATCGTCAATTGTGGTATTAATATTCAAATCTATCATTGGAGTCGAGGCTATTGTGTCGCTTATTTCCAATATATCAGTATCAAATGTTACAATAAATGTCTTCCCGCTTAAGCTATCAATCGCACTTCCTGCGAAAGTAATAATAGAATCGTTTCCTTCTACTGCGGCCACTTCAATCGCAACTCCATCAAAAACAGCGGATTCTGTGTAAACACCTGCCAACGGTATAAGTCCATTCATGCTGTTCCACACGAAAACTTTAACAAATAAGCCTTGTGTATTTTGTCCGAGAGGCACATCGATAGGGCATGAGATGGGTTGTCCAGTAAACTCCATGCTGGTTATATCCTCAAAGGCCATTGTTCTTAATTTCCTATCCGCACCATAAACAGCCACAGCAACTACGGCGGGCATGGCTTCATCCGTTAGCTTTGTCAGTACAACGCTGCTAATTTTTCCGTTATCAGTGATATCACCCACTATGTTGTTATCCGCATCTTTAAAGGTTAAGCCCTGTATCTCGTAATATGCTGCGTTTCCCAAAAGGGTATATGTAGGTGCGGCACTTACAAAGGTGAATGTTGTTAAAAGTGATAAGATAGTTGCAACTGCTGCAACCATTGTTTTTGACCAGTTTATCATTAAAACCTCTCCCATCTTTTGTATGCTTATATACTGTGATTTTTCTACGGCAAGGTATATTGTTCAAAGATAGCACCTTTCAATAAGAACAGTATACACCTATTATGTGGAAATTACAAGAATTTTGGAAAATTTTCCTGCTTTCATTGAATTGTGTTTCAATCTTACCGCCTCTCTTTCTCGAATATCTGTACATTTTCATATCAAAAAGTGATGAATTACAATTATAGTCGCTTTATTTTATTCTCCACGGGGTCAATACAAATCACGAATTTTTCTTTTGACAGTGCATATTTAATTGTGTTTTGTGTACCACTTGCGCTGCCATCCCATACGGCAATGATGTAGTAGCTGCTATCAACCATATACTGATTTCTATCCTGCATACAAGTAGGTGTATAACGGGCATGGACCAGTGTTTGCTTATCACACTTCGATAAAATTTGATAATACCGTTCTCTGCTTTGGCTGTTCCATTTAACCGCTTGTGTTTCGCAGGGCAATGCAGCCTCAAGCGTGATATGAGGAAACTCTCCTTTTAAAGATAAAACCGCCTCCGCTGCCCAAATGTCCACGCCAAGGGCCATTCCGCTGACAAAATGAGATACACCGTATTCGGTAATAAGCCTTTTGATACACTTTGACAAAGAGTCCTTTATTCGTATGCAATCCGGATGTGATTCGTCAAACTTAAAACTAAAGTTTTGCGGTCGGTGCCCTTTTACACGAAAGGTAGCAAAGTGGCAAGTGGGTGCATAATTACACGATAAGGGTGCAAAATCAAGAAAAACAAGGTATCACAAAAGTCATGTTTTCGCCTAAAAACAATGAAAAGCCCTTATATCAAGGACTTTTCATTGTATCAATATTGATGTTCTTTTATGGAGGCGCCACCCGGATTTGAACCGGGGGATAAAGGCTTTGCAGGCCTCTGCCTTACCACTTGGCTATGGCGCCGAAAACAAAAGACGCAAAACAAGCGCCTTTTATCGGTACATCAAACCGTATTGATAATACACGGATTGATTAATTTGGAGCGGAAGACGAGATTCGAACTCGCGACTTTCACCTTGGCAAGGTGACACTCTACCACTGAGTCACTCCCGCATATTCATATGTGCAAATAAGGAAAGCTGGTGCCTCCGGGTGGAATCGAACCGCCGACACAAGGATTTTCAGTCCTTTGCTCTACCGACTGAGCTACAGAGGCAAAAAGCTATGCTATGGATTATAACAAATTGCAGTATATGCGACTATACTGCAATTTGAATTGGTGGGAACAATAGGGATCGATCCTATGACTCTCTGCTTGTAAGGCAGATGCTCTACCAGCCTGTCTCTTATACTCATAG
>JAAZFB010000154.1 GCA_012511915.1 Clostridiaceae bacterium | reverse complement strand
GGTTTGTTTTGCAAGCAGTATCAAGTATTTATCGGACGGAAGCAGTTGGCTATACGGAGCAGCCGGATTTTCTGAATATGGTGGTGCAAGGGGAAACGAAACTTAGTCCTTTGGCCCTGCTGGAAGTTTGTTTAGACATCGAAAAAGAATTAGGCCGAGTGCGGACGATCCGTTGGGGGCCGCGGGCGATCGATCTGGATTTACTGTTCTTTGGTGGGCAAAAAATGGCTGCGAAAAAGCTGCATCTGCCGCATCCGCGCTTGCATGAACGTGCTTTTGTGCTGATTCCTTTACGTGAGATCGCTCCGGAATTTTTTAACGGATTACAGCTGGAGATACCACCGCAAAAAGTCGACTTGCTATTTTCCCGCGACGATGTTAAAATTATGCTTGCAAAACGAGGTTTATTCATAGAGTGAAATTATACGGCATCCTAATTGAGAGGAGCTGTAATATTAGTAGATTTTGGAGTAAACCGTGCACTTTGTAAGCAAAAGCAAAAGTCATAAAAATTATATAAGCTTGGATAACCGCTTAGAGCCCAAAGTGGACTGAGACGGAAAGAAGGAAAAGGCCATGATTTGTAGCAGCCTTCCGGCTCTTTACGTCCCGGAAGGTTTTTTGTATGGTGATATCTGGGCGGTGTGAGTAGGTGTAATGTTGATCTAGTTTTATGTAGGGATAATTTTGTACAGTAAATATTTAGGCGCAGTGGAATTTATGTACAGTGATGATATGTGATATGTGATGATATTTCTGCCGAAAATTCATGTACACATCTACTGTAGGATAAATTCAGTTTGGGTTTATCGTGGTGAGTACTTATTCGGACGGGTTATGGTTGGATATTTATCTAAATAGTAGCGCAGATCGTATAGCGGTTAAGCGGAAAATGTTTAAGGCGGTGGAAAGAGACGGATGATGAATGTGGGAATCATGGGGGTTGGCAGAGTAGGGTCTGCTTTGGCGTATGCTTTAGAGAGCAGCGGCTATAATGTGACAGTAGTTGCGCGGCAAGTTCCCGCAGGGGGAGAACTCATAATCAAAACGCGCAAGTTTAGAGCAGTACCGCTGCGGAAAATAGGGCAAGAGACCGATATGCTTTTTATTACTACTCCGGACGGGGTTATTAGCAACATTGTCGAACAGTTGCAGTGCTTTAATTGGGAGGGAAAAGTTGTCTTGCACATGAGCGGTGCACAAAGTTCGCAGCTTTTGTCTCCTTTACAGGCTAAAGGGGCTTTGATTGGCTCTTTACATCCTTTACAAAGTTTTGCGAATGTGGAGCAGGCCATCGCCAATTTACCCGGTTCGTACTTTACATATGAAGGAGACATAGCCTTGTTCGAAGAGATGCAAACGCTGGTAAAAAAACTGGGCGGTGTCTTAAAGATATTACCTTCTCCGGAAGCGAAAGCCATCTATCATGCAGGAGCCTGCTTTGCTTCAAATTATGTGGTGGCTTTAGCGGGAATGGGGGCACAATGTCTGTGTGCCGCCGGTTTTACCGAAGAGGAAGCCTCCAAAGCCTTGCTTCCTTTAATGCAGGGGACACTGAATAATCTGGCGCAGTTACCTTTAACGGTTGCTTTAACGGGACCATTTTCCCGCGGCGATACCGAGGTAGTGGAAAAGCACATTCGGGTGCTTGCACAGGAAAACCCTGTTTTAAAGAGAATGTATTGTGTTTTGGCTTTTTACTTGGCAAAACTTGCTTATACGGGAGGCCGGATCTCAGAAGAGCAGTATCAAATCTTTTTAAAAATGATTAATGAAGGGCAACAAGAACGATAACTCACTTGGCCTGCGTTCATTGCCTTACGTTAATCACTTTACGGTTAATTACCCTGCGTTAATCACTTTAGGTTAACAGCAACCAATACAGTGAACCGGTGCAATTAACGCGAAGGATGAGATTAATTAGTACGCTATATAGCTAAACTGATCATTATTGAGGATGAAAAGGAAGAGAAGGATGAAAAGGAAGAGAAGGATGAAAAGGAAGAGAAGGATGAAAAGGAAGAG
>JAAZFB010000153.1 GCA_012511915.1 Clostridiaceae bacterium | reverse complement strand
TATAATAGTTGCTTTTCCATCAGCAAATTCTACTCTGCCAATAGAACCATTGACAATCTGTATCTGCGGAGGAACATGTCCAATATCAGCATCATAGATAACTGGTACATTAAGATTACCAAGTCCTTGTTCAAGAGCATCAATCAATGCAAAATCACGCTTATCTTCACATCCTCTTGGGCGGCCGAATATAATCCCATTACAATACTTAAACCATCCGCTTTCACGAATCTGCCAGAATGTCCTGTAAATTTCAGGTGCAGTCATTTCACAGCTTTCTAATGTCCATATGAATCCATCATCTTTGTATTTATTTATAAAAGCTTCAACTGGAGCAAACCGTGTACCGAGCAGTTTACATAATGTATCCATGCATCCGCCAATCATACGGCCTTTGAATGTAACATGCGTATCTTTTTGTAATGACTTCCATGTAGAAGGATTATCAAGTTTATAAACATCTGAGGTTAAATCATTCCAGCTTGAAAATCCACCCCATGTGTCCCAGCTTTTCTGCTTGGTCTTTAGATTAGACATAACATGAAAAGCTCGTAAATCTGTTTCATGAATACGGGCAAATCCCATATTCATCAGATTAGAGCCATGTACAGTTGCTATGTCGCAAATTAATGTAAGAGGAAAGGTTAATGTGGTGACATCGGAATAACCACATACCCATTTTGAAGGAAGTGAAGCTATTTTTTCAAAATCAAGAAGAGGCAGGATATCCATTAAGAATTCTCCTCCCCAGGGAGGCAGGATAACTGAGACATCTGGATTCTCGTACAAACTCATAAATTCTGCTGCACGCGTCATGCTATCAGCGCTAACACACTTCACATCATTATGAATTGAATTAGTAACAATAACGTTGTAGCCTAAGCATTTCAGATTTGATATTGCATTGTCCAATCGAACTGATAAGATTTCTCCAGAGGCACCGGATGAAGGAGCGCATACGCCAATGGTATCTCCTTTTTTTAAAAGTTTTGGGAATTTCATCATAACCTCTTTTCGTTACAAGTATTATATACATCAGATAACTGTAAAATCAAACATATAATTTTCTAGAAATGATTATATAAGCAAGAATATCTTAATATTTCATTTTATCTGATTTTTGCTCTCTGTCTTTGATTACTTCATTTTCCAATACCATGCCAATTAATAGTTCATTCTTAGGATTGTGAGAGAAATATCTTTGTTCAGAATTTTTATGATTCTTGTTTGCATAGCAGTATATACAGCCATTTATACATGTATTATATGCACCAATATCAATGCTTTGGTAGCATCCGCATCCGTTTCTCTGATTCTTATCCTGCTTTAAATCAAGCTTAATATCACATACTCTTTCAATAGTATCTTTATCAATGCAGCTGGACTTTAAGATACCATATGGAGAAAGGTCCATGCTTTCACAACATGCATAAACAGATAAACCATATGTTTTCGCTGTTCTTCTGATATAAACAGATAATTCAACTATTTCATCTTCTCTGAGCGGACGGATTAAAGGTGTTTTTACTTTTGCATACATATCAACAAAACTGATAATAATTTTCTCTGTATAGAAAGACAGCTTTTTACACATCATCTCAAATTGTGTTTTATGATAATCAATATCACAAATATCATTAAGGATAATCGGGTCATAACGCCAGATTATGCGTTCTTTCCCGATAAGTTCCGAAAGATAAATAAATGTTTCAATAATGTCATCCTTATCCCTCAAATTCGGTTCAATGCATTTATCATACGGATTAAGCGTAAATTGAAAATAGTATTTATATCCAAGCTGGTCAAGTTCATTTAGATGTGGAATGATATTTTTAGCATCTTTCGTCCAGAATACTATACAGTCAACAATCTTAGGTGACATTGATATACGTGAGATCTGTGAATTATTCATTGGGTTTCGGGTTAATAAATAACCAGCATGTATCCGGTTCATGAACCATTCGCTATAATAACATGGTATGTCAGTTCGTCTTGATGCTGATATTATCATCTTCTTATCCTCATGACACATTGCTTTCCGCC
>JAAZFB010000152.1 GCA_012511915.1 Clostridiaceae bacterium | reverse complement strand
TATGCATGACCAATAACATCACCGTCAGTCAGCAGCTCAATTTTACCATCATTATTAGTATCCTCAATTTTCAGATCTCCCGGTACTCTGCCATAACGCGCTGCTTCTGCGGCTTCCATTGTACTCCATGTTCCCATTCTGTTCAATCCAAAGAATGATCCGATTGGTTCTCCAACTCTGTAAACGCTGGTTCCGTTACCCGCTCCGGTATCCGTATAAATGTCGGCACCGGTAGGGCCGAGTTCCGTAATTTCATTTTTATTGGATGATATTGTAAAGAGAGTTTCCCAGGTAAATTCCTTTGATTGGAAATTAACCGAGTTTAATGAGAACTCGATACCGGTGTTTTTAACCGAACCAAAGTTTACCCAGGCACTACCTGTTGTAGTTGATTGAGGTAATGGAAGATTAAACAACATATCGTCAGTATTTTTTTGATAAACATCAAACACAATATTAACTCTATTTTTAAACAAGCCAAGATCTACCCCAATGTCGTACTGTGTTGTTGTTTCCCATTTCAGGTTATCGTTACCTGTAGAGCCTGGATAAAGGCCTGCATTGTACCCATTTGCCAATAAAACATTGGCGGAACTAATATACGTTTGTGTTATAAAATTACCAACTTCCTGGTTACCGGTTTGTCCGGCACTTAAACGCAGTTTAAGATTGGATATTGTTTCGCTGTCGGCCAGAAAACCTTCCTGAGAGATTCTCCATGCAACACCAACCGATGGGAAAAATGCATATTTATTGTTTGTTCCGAATTTTGATGAACCGTCAATACGCCCGGTTGCTGTTAACATATATTTGCCCAGGTAACTATAAGTAGCACGGGCAAAATAAGAGTTTAACGCACCCCTTGTATTGCTGGAGCCTACTCTAGATGGATTGCTACCAGCGCCTAAATTGTTCCATTGGTAAAAATTTGAAGAGAATTTGTATGCTTGTGCATTTAAATAGTCATAATAATTTTCAGACCATGAAAGCCCAAGCAAACCGGTTATTTGATGATTACCTATGGTTTTATTATAGTTGAAATAGTTTTCGCTTTGCCAATACTGCCACAACCAATGTTCACCTCTTGCATCTTGAGTACGTCTGCCCTGGTAATCTCCACTATACCATCTACTCGTTTGATTCCTGTTAGCTACAGAGAAGTTTGTTCTAAAATTCAATTCTGGTGTAATTTGAAAATTTAGTTCAAATGCTCCGGTAAATTCGTTTTGCAGATAATAGCCTTCGTCCTGATCCAGCATAAAAGTTGCACCTGGTCTGTTTTCACCAACATTAAAGTCCCTGCCAGTAGCAAATGTTCCTGCATAGGATCCATATATTTCAGGATCATTAGGATATCGATATGCCGGGAAAATAGCAAAAAATTCCGAGGTATTTCTCATCAAATCACTACTCATCCGGTCTTGTTTACTTCTTGCATAGGCTATATTGGCGCTCATATCGAGCCATTTGGCAAGTTCAACATCCATGGTCGTTCTTACGTTCAACCGGTTGTTGTATGATTCTTTCAAAAGCGATTCCACGTTGTTATTACCTAAAGCTAAAGAGTATCTTCCTTTTTCCGTTCCGCCGCTCACTTCTACACGGTTTTTATATGAAAAAGCGTTTCTGAAAACTTCATCTTCCAACAATGTGTTAAATCTTGGTTTATAATAGTTTCCATCGTTACCCATAAAATTAAGTCCAGGTAAATACGAGTCTTTTGCAACCTGTTCAAACAAATGTGGCATCTCTGACCATGATAATCCTGCTGCATTTGGGCCGCGAAAATCCTTTGTTGTTACCAGGTTTCCATACTTAGGCGTATTGTTAAATGCCTGTTCATAGAGGTACATAAACTGGTCGGCATTTACTGCGTCGTTTCTTCT
>JAAZFB010000151.1 GCA_012511915.1 Clostridiaceae bacterium | reverse complement strand
GTTATTCGAAACACACACTATATAGGAGGATGGAATGACTAAACAAAAAATTGCCGTAATTTTCGGTGGAAATAATTCAGAGCATGAAATTTCGAGAATGTCCGCGCGTAATATTATTAATAATTTAAACAAAGATAAATATGAGGCATTTCCGCTTGGCATAACAAAAAACGGGGAATGGCTGCTGTATAGCGGCGATGTAGAAAGGCTAAGCAGCGGTGATTGGGAAAAAAGCAATACGTATAAGGCGGCTATATCCCCTGATGCAGGCGAAAAATGCATTTCGGTAATCAAGGGCGACCATGTGGAAACCGTCAATATTGATATAGCTTTTTTGGCGTTGCATGGTAAAAATGGTGAGGATGGTACAATTCAAGGCTTGCTTTGCCTTGCAGGAATACCGTATACCGGTTGTGGTGTTCTTACGTCGGCGTTATGTATGGATAAGGTTTTTGCAAAGCAGATTTTTGCAGTAAACAATATTCCACAGGCGAAATGGTTTGTATTTACTGAAAAGGATTTATCAAATCCGGCGGAAATATTAAAAAAAGTGTCGGATGAGTTTTCTTATCCGGTTTTTGTTAAGCCATCAGCGGTTGGTTCTTCGATTGGCGCTCAGAGGGTCGATTATCACGGTGAATTGACAGAGGCAATCCGTCAAGCACTTAGCTATGATGATAAGGTTTTGGTTGAGGAATATATTAACGGAAGGGAAATTGAATGCGGGATGTTGGGCAACGATACTCCAAAGACTTCTCCGCTTTCTGAAATTATTACAAGCAAGGATTTTTATGATTTTGAGGCAAAGTATGCCGAGGGTATTTCACGTAACGACATTCCGGCTAAAATTTCAAAGGAAAAAGCCGAGGAAGTTTGTGAGTTGGCAAAAAAGGCATATGTCGCGGTGGGTTGTAAGGGCTTTGCACGGGTGGACTTTTTTATTGAAAAAGATACACAGCGTGTATTGTTAAACGAGATAAATACAATAGCGGGTTTTACAGATAAAAGTGCATTTCCGTTAATGTGGCAGCATGAGGGTATTTCTTTTTCCGCATTATTGGAAGAAATAATAGCATATGCTATGGAGGGTTAAAATTGGATAATCGTCCTATCGGCGTGTTTGACAGCGGATTTGGCGGGTTAACTGTTACAAAGGGTCTAATGTCATTGCTCCCAAAAGAAAGTATAATTTACTTTGGGGATACTGCAAGGGTGCCTTACGGAACGCGCAGTAAAAATACCATAATTAAGTATGGACAGCAGGATGTAAACTTTTTAATTTCCCAAAATGTAAAAATGATTGTAGTAGCTTGCGGAACGGTAAGCTCTGTCGCCCTTGCCCATTTGCAAAAAACGCATGATATACCGATTATCGGGGTGGTTTCTTCCACGGCAAAGGCAGCCGCAACAGCAACACGCAATAAAAAAGTAGGCGTTATAGGCACAAAAGGCACAATCAACAGCGGTTCATTCGAAGACGAATTGCTGCGTCTTGACGGTAAAATTGAAACAGTATCCCGTGCATGTCCGTTGTTTGTACCGCTTGTGGAAAACAGGTTTGCCACTAATCAAGCCGCTTATCTTATTGCCGAGCAATATCTTGAGCCACTAAAGCAAAGAGGTGTTGACACGATTATCCTTGGTTGCACACATTTCCCTTTGCTAAAGGGGGTTATATCTGCTATAATGGGTGCAGATACAAAGCTTATTGATTGCGCCGCGCCAACAGCAGCAAAAGTTGCGGATGTATTAGCCAAGTCCAATGCTCTCTCTGATCAAGACGCGGTTTATAAGTTCTATGTAAGCGATAGCGCCGATGAGTTTACGGATTTTGCGGAGCTGTTTTTAAACAGAGAAATACCGAATGCCGATGTTATGCAAGTTGACATTGAACGATATTAATATTATTTACCGTTAAATAGTATAATACATAGGGGGATTGGACATGAAACAGGACATAATAATTTCTTTAAAGGGAAGCCAAGATGATGATAATAAGCAAGATGAAATAGAGCTTATAACACAGGGGACATATTACTCTGAGGGCGAAAGTCACATTATTACATACGATGAAACAGAAGTAACAGGCTTTGAGGGCACAACCACAACTTTAAAGATTGAAGATAATAGGGTTACGCTGCTAAGAAGCGGTCAAAACAACAGCCAGTTAATTTTTGAAAAAGGACAACGCCATCTTTGTAGTTATGAAACCCCTTTCGGTGCATTTACCATAGGGATTATGTCAAAAAATTTGGACATTGACTTATCTGAGGACAGCGGCGTTATTTCTGCCCAATATCAAATAGAATTAAATAACAATGTATCAGGAATGAATAATTTTCATTTGCATTTTAGGAGTGTTGTATAATTGGATGGTGCAAATATCAAACAAAAGATAAGAGATCAAATTGCCAAGGCGGTTGAGCTTGCGATAAGCGAAATCGGTTTTGACAATATCGAATTTACTATTGAAACACCGCGAGAGCTTATTAACGGTGATTTTTCGGCGAACGCTGCGATGGTGCTTGCAAAAACGGCAAAGAGACCCCCTATTGTGT
>JAAZFB010000150.1 GCA_012511915.1 Clostridiaceae bacterium | reverse complement strand
TCAAGAGCTTTTTTTAAATAATTTAATTTGCTTATAGCTTTCTTCGATTTTCTTGTCTTTTTGCATATTTTCTCAATATTACTGCGTTATCAATTTACAATCACGTATGGTATAATTGGCTTATCATGAAAAGAATAGCAGGTGCCGCACGGCGCGCAATAGCAGACTATAATATGATAAAAGACGGTGATAGTATAGCTGTCGGCATTTCCGGTGGCAAAGACAGTATGGCTTTGCTTGCGGTGTTGTCCTCAATGCAAAAATACCTGCCGACCAGTTTTTCGTTAAAGGCAATAACAATTGATATGGGCTTTGAAAGCACTGATTATAACAGTGTTGCCGCCTATTGTAAGGATATTGGTGTTGAATATATACTGCACAAAACCCAGATTTCCAAAATTGTGTTTAATGTTCGCCACGAAACTAACCCCTGTTCCCTGTGCGCAAAACTGCGCAAAGGAGCGCTTAATGATATAGCAATTAAAAACGGCTGCAATAAAGTCGCTTTGGGGCACCACTTTGACGATGCAGTAGAAACATTCTTTTTATCCCTTTTTTACGAAGCAAGGCTATCTTGTTTTTACCCTGTAGCCTACCTTGACAGAAGGGATATAACGCTAATTCGTCCATTGCTGTATGTTGAGGAGTCGGATATTGTTAATTTTGTTAAAAGGGCAAATTTGCCTGTTTTGCATAATGAATGTCCGGTAGATGGTAATACTAAAAGAGAAGATATGAAAAATATGCTTTTAGCATTAGAGGCAAACGAGTCAGGCATTAAAAGAAAAATTTTTAACGCGGTCTAAACGGGCTTATTCGATAAAAACTATAACAAATACTAAAATTTAACAGTATAATGAACTTTTACTTTACATTCGCATAGCCTTTTGATAGAATAATACTGATAAATCGAAAAACTGTAAAGAGAGGGTGATTGTATGAAGATTAATAAAGCCATAATCCCTGCGGCGGGGTTGGGAACCCGATTTCTGCCTGCCACAAAGGCGCAGCCCAAGGAAATGCTGCCGATTGTGGATAAGCCGACTATACAGTATATCGTTGAAGAGGCCGTTGCCTCCGGTATCGAAGAAATACTAATCGTTACCGGACGGAGCAAACGTGCTATTGAAGACCATTTCGACAAGTCATACGAACTTGAAAGTGAATTGGAGCGCCTACATAAAGATGAGCTTTTAGAGCAGGTACGGGAAATTTCTAATATGGCGGATATTTACTACATACGCCAAAAGGAGGCGCGTGGTTTGGGGCATGCAATTTTATGCGCCAAAACATTTGCAAAAAACGAGCCGTTTGCTGTGCTGTTGGGTGATGATATTGTCGATTCGCGCCCGCCCTGCCTCGAACAGCTGATAGATATTTTTAACGTCTATAACACCACTGTGCTTGGCGTGCAGCCGGTTGATAAAAATGAAGTTAATAAATACGGCATTGTCGACTGCATACAGGAAGAGGAGCGGGTTTATAAAGTAAATGACTTAGTAGAAAAGCCCGACATTAATAAAGCACCAAGCAACATCGCAATACTCGGCAGGTATATTATCACACCAACGATTTTTGATATATTGGAAAAAACAATTCCCGGCACGGGGGGAGAAATTCAGCTTACCGATGCACTAAAGGCTTTGTCCAATATTGAGCCGATGTATGCTTACGAATTTACCGGCAGACGATATGACGTGGGCAACAGACTTGGATTTTTGGAGGCAACAATAGAATTTGCACTGCAGCGCAATGATTTAAAAACAAATTTGTTAAGCTATTTGAAAAAATTAATTAATACAGAAAGGTAGCCTACAAGTATGCCAAAATACAATAAGGTTGTTCTTAAAATTAGCGGAGAAGCTTTAGCCGGAGAAAAAGGGTTCGGGATAGACCCAAACACGATAAACGCCATTTCGGACGAAATAAAAACCTGCTGTGCGATAGGGGTTAAAATTGGGATTGTGTGCGGCGGCGGTAACTTCTGGCGTGGCAGGTCGGGCAAAGACATGGACAGAACACGTGCAGACCATATGGGTATGCTTGCAACGGTAATTAATGCGCTTGCCCTTCAAGATGCACTAGAACATCGCGGAGTGCCTACAAGGGTGCAAACAGCTATTGAAATGCGCGCAATTGCAGAACCGTATATCAGAAACAAAGCGTTACGGCATTTGGAAAAGGGACGAGTCGTGATTTACGCTTGCGGGACGGGCAATCCGTACTTTACTACAGACACCGCAGCAGCATTGCGTGCGGCAGAAATGGATGCGGATGTCATTTTACTTGCAAAAAAAGTAGACGGCGTTTACGACAGCGACCCAAATGAAAACTCGAAAGCAATAAAATATGACCATATTAATTATCTTGAGGTGTTAAATAAAGGCTTGGGGGTTATGGATTCAACCGCCGCATCGCTGTGTATGGACAACAACATCCCCATTTTAGTTTTCGGGTTAGAAAAGCCCGGGAATATTACAAAAGCAATAAAAGGAGAAACTATAGGCACATTAATTAAATAAGGAGGTTTGATCTGATATGTTAACTGAATACGAACAAAAGATGGATAAAGCAATAGCGGCATATGCCGACGATATTGCAACAATACGCGCAGGTAGGGCTAACCCCGCTATTTTGGATAAACTCAATGTGGAGTATTACGGCACGCCCACACCCACTCCATAAGTCGGTAACGTCTCGAAACCGGAAGCGCATTTAATGGTAATTCAACCTTGGGATGCAACTATATTACCCGAAATAGAAAAGGCAATTAACAAATCAGACATTGGAATTAACCCGCAAAGTGATGGCAAAGTAATCCGTCTTAATTTCCCCACACCCACCGAAGAGCGCAGAAAAGAGTTGGTAAAAGGGCTGTATAAAAAAAGCGAAAATGCCAAAGTGCAAATAAGGACTATACGGCGTGACGCAATAGATGTGTTCAAAGACCAAAAGAAGAAATCCGAAATTACAGAAGATGATTTAAAACTTTTGGAAACTGACATACAAAAGCTTACCGATGTGAAAATTAAAAAAATAGACGATATTACTGCCAATAAGGAAAAAGATATCCTTGAAGTATAATAAAAATTACAGTTCATCAGAAGGTTTAACCAATAATGGAAATATGCC
>JAAZFB010000149.1 GCA_012511915.1 Clostridiaceae bacterium | reverse complement strand
CTCCGAATGTTTTGGATGAGATTGGAAATAATCTGTTGGAGACCCACTCGGAATATTAAACATACCACTGTACTGTCTCTGAATCCTACAACCGGCTGAAAACTGTTATGGGTGAAAATATCGATTATATATCCACTGGAGAGAAATTAACAATATACATGTAAGGAGTCAGAAGCAATGAGCGAAAAATGCAATCAAAGCTGCAGCAGCTGCGGAGAAGACTGCGCAGACAGAAAAGAAGCAAAAACCGATTTCAGAGAAAAGCCGCATGAACTGAGCAACATCAAAAAGGTTATCGGTATTGTCAGCGGCAAGGGCGGAGTCGGCAAATCCTCAGTAACCTCCATGCTGGCTGTCACAATGAAAAGAATGGGTTATAACGTTGCTATCCTTGATGCGGACGTGACAGGACCCTCGATTCCGAAGGCGTTCGGTATAAAGGATAAAGCTACGGGCAGCGAATTCGGTTTGTATCCTTTGAAAAGCAAGACCGGGATTGATATTATGTCTATCAACCTCCTCCTTGAAAACGATACTGACCCGGTTATTTGGAGGGGACCAATTCTCGGCAATACAGTAAAGCAGTTCTGGACAGATGTTATTTGGGGTGACGTGGACTTCATGTTCATCGATATGCCACCGGGAACCGGAGATGTGCCCCTGACCGTTTTCCAGTCTTTAGCCATTGACGGAATTATTATTGTAACCTCCCCGCAGGAGCTTGTTTCGATGATCGTGTCAAAAGCGGTTAAGATGGCAGAGATGATGAACATTCCGGTTATCGGTCTTGTTGAAAATATGTCCTATTTCAAATGCCCTGATAACGGTAAGGAATATAAAATATTCGGTGAAAGTCACATCGAAGAGATAGCCGAGAAGCATAATCTTAAGGTTCTTGCCAAACTCCCTATTGATCCAAAAATATCAGCAGCCTGCGATAAAGGCATGATTGAACTCTTTGATGGGGACTGGTTCGAACCCCTTTCAAAATTATTGAAATAAAAAATATGGAGGAAAAAGAAATGATGAAAATAGCAGTTGCTGGCGAAGGTAAAAACGTGACGGAACATTTTGGTCACTGCGTCAATTTCCTTATTTACGATGTTGAAAACGGAACAATTACCAATGAAGAGTCTATACCAAACCCTGGCCACAAGCCTGGTTTCCTGCCGAATTTCCTTGCTGACAGAGGTGTTAATGTTATCATTAGCGGTGGCATGGGCGGCGGTGCTGTTGATATCTTCAATGAAAGGAATGTCGAGGTCGTTGTGGGTGCTTCCGGCGATGCGAAAACCGCTGTACTAAACTATCTTAAGGGTGAGCTGAAGTCAACAGGTTCTGTTTGCCACGAGCATCAGCATCACGACGAGTGCGGCGAATAAGGTAACGCTATGTCTATCGGACTGTTTACAGATGAAGTGATAGATCATTTTTCCAATCCACGTAATACCGGCGAAATGGAAGATGCAAATGGGATAGGCGATGTAGGAGATCCCGGCTGTGGCGACACCATGAGACTCTATATTAAGATTGAGGAAAATGTTATTACAGGCCTCAGCTTCAAAATATGCGGTTGTGTTGCCGCGCTTGCTTCCGCCAGTGTCACAACTGTTCTTGTTAAAGGCAAAACAATCGATGAGGCGCTTATGATAACAAACAAGGATATCTCAGATGCTCTGGGCGGATTACCTGAGCAGAAGCTGCACTGTTCTGTACTCGGAGAAGAATCTATTCGAAAAGCCGTTGCGGATTACAGAAGTAAAAAAACAACAGGAGGAGAAGCCTATATCTGTTATCACGCATACAACTGAAAAAGCGCTGTCGACGAAAGATAAAAACGCAATCTATCAAAAGGCCTTAAAAGGGAATTAGCATTATATGTGATGAAGTTACAGATGATAGATTTTATTTTGTTAAAATATTATAAGGAGGTAATGATATGAGCAAATATGTATGTTCCATTTGCGGTTACATCTATGACGAGGCGACGGATATCCCTGAAGCTGACATTGCACCGGGCACAAAGTGGGAAGACATACCGGATGATTGGGTCTGCCCTATCTGCGGAGCAACAAAAGCGGAATTTGAAAAACAGGGCGACGCAGCTGTATCTTCTCAAAAAAAACCAGAACCGGTTGTCGAGATGTCAACTGATATGCAGGAGCTTTCTCCGCTTGAGATTAGTGCTCTCTGCACAAATCTGGCTCGCGGCTGCGAAAAACAGTACAAATCGAAGGAAGCGGCCCTCTTTACCGAACTGGCCGGATATTTTAAAGATACCTCGCTACCTGCCAAGAACCCGGATTATAATAAGCTGATTGCTCTGATCGAAAAAGATCTCGAACAAGGTTTTACAAACGCAAATGCTATAGCATCCGATTCTAAAGACCGTGGTGCACTCCGCGCCTTGGTCTGGAGTGAGAAAGTTACACGCATTTTAAAGTCCCTTTTGACCCGATATCAGAAAGAGGGCGATGTTATGCTTGAAAACACCGGTGTCTATGTCTGTACCATTTGTGGTTTTGTATATATAGGAGATACCCCACCGGAAATTTGTCCTGTTTGCAAGGTGCCGAACTGGAAATTTGAAAAGGTTGAAGGGAGGTCGTTATAATGCCTAAGAAATATGCTGTTAGAAATATACGTCTATGTACTAAAGATTGTTTGTGTCTTTACGTGTGCCCTACCGGGGCGACAGATACAGAGAACAGCATCATCGATGTTTCCAAGTGCATCGGCTGCGGAGACTGTGCAGACGCCTGCCCCTCCGGCGCGATATCCATGGTACCTGAAGTTTATCCGCCACAGCAGCCCAAAACCGAAGCGGTCATCAACGCTCTTAAAATCCTAATGCGTAGCAAGTCGGAACAGGAGATGATCGCCGCAGGATTACCCGGAAAGCTGGCTGTTGCCATTGAAAAATCCAACCACATTATGGCAGAGGATATTATCCGTGAAGCGGGATATATGCTGCCGCAAAGCGATAACGTTCAGGAATTCTTGCAACAACTTCTTGATCAAAACCACAATGATGGTTTTCCAAAAGATATTGTAAAAAAACTATTAGAAATCTTTAATAAAAATAAGGAGGATACAACAATGAATGAAAACAAGACACTTGAAAACTTGATGGCTGCATTCGCCGGAGAAGCCCAGGCGAATAGAAAGTACACAGCCTATGCCAAGAAATCCGAAAAGGAAGGAAAGCCTAATGCCGCGAAATTGTTTAGAGCTGCAGCTGATGCCGAAACCATTCATGCTCTAAAACATTTTGAAGTGGCAGGAAAAATCGGTTCAACATCCGATAATCTTAAAGATGGGGTGAAAGGAGAAACCTACGAATATAAAGAAATGTATCCTGACTTCGTTAAGGAAGCTGAAGCAGAAGGAAACAAAGCTGCGCTTATGTCCTTTAACTTTGCCATGAAAGCGGAAGAAGTTCATGCGGGACTTTATCAGGATGCATTAGATAACCTTGAACAGACGGAAGAAGTTTTCTACTTCCTCTGCCCTGTCTGTGGAAATATTGAGACGGTTCGTCCGGAAAAATGTAGTATTTGTGGCGTTCCTGGGGACAAGTTTATCAAGTACTAAATCAGCTTCAAACAAAAAAGCGAGACAGGACGGGCATTTTGCACCCCCTTGTCTCGTTTTTTCCTTGTATTACAGGCTTTTATAATAGGCAAAATTAAAAGGTAGTCAGTCAATTTGTATCATTGACTGACTACCTTTGTGCGTAGTGAGTTAGTCGCTGATACAATTTAATTTTGCACCCACCTTGCACCGGCACAGGGTGCAAAATGCACCCACAGAATAAATTTGTCGAAATATGCAAACTAAATTCAAAAACGAAACATTTTATACCTTTTATAAATTTAGCTTGACAATTTAATGCGTATATGATATCATAATTAAGCATACTAATATTAGAGGTGATTTAAATGATTGAATCAATTGTACGAATAGAAAACATATCTATTCACAATTTTAAGAATGTAGTTAGTGGCGAAATATCTCTGCTTAATAGCAGAAAAGATTATAAGGCCAGCGTCGTTGGCTTGTACGGGCAAAACGGTTCTGGTAAAACCGCTCTAGTAAATGCTATAGCTTTGTTAAAGCTTGCGTTATGTGGTCAATCAATACCTCTCAAATATGGTGATTACATTAATGTTGATGCTGAAAGTTCAGATTTAAAATTTGTTTTACGAGTTAATAATCCAAAAGAAAATAGCACATATACGGTGAACTATGAATTTAGCATTAAAAAAGAGGTAGACTCCTCCTCTCAGAATACAAAAACTACTGATTCTGATATTGAAAAATGCAAAGTTATAATATTTAATGAAGTTCTTAGCTATTCATACTCTTACGAGAAAGATAAAGATGATGCTAACAGAAAACAAAGAGTAGTCGATACTCGGACAGAGGATGTTTTCGTTCCTAAAACAAAGTACGATCTATTGACAAATAAAAACAAGGCTGTCACAACTGATCTCCTAGTCGCTAAAAAGCTTGCATATGCAACATCAAGATCTTTTATTTTTTCCAAGGAACTATTGGGTGTGTTGCGTAGCAACTGTAAAGTCGAGTGGCACTTATTTCTGTTTGAAAGCTTGGTTCATTATGGGAACTTCAATTTATTTGTCATAAATACGACTAATTCTGGTCTTATTAGCATGAACGCACTACCGCTTGCCTTTAAATACGAAGAAAAGAATATGGGTGCGGTTGGCAACCTGACAATTCCACTGGATGGCACAGCAACTATTCCACAGGATGCCGTCGACCTTGTTAAAAAGCTAACTCAAAACATGAACATTGTGCTTAACCAGCTTGTTCCCGGATTGACAATTAGTATTAAAGAATTAGGAGTACAGACATTAAAAAATGGAAAAGTCGGTTGTAAAATTGAACTCATCTCTCACAAAAACAATAAAGAAATCCCACTTCGATATGAATCAGATGGGATAAAAAAGATTATTTCTATTCTCCAGTTGTTAATTGTAATATACAACAAATCGTCTATTACAGTTGCTATTGATGAATTAGATGCTGGCGTCTTTGAGTATTTATTAGGAGAATTATTGAGGATAATTTCCGAAAAGGGAAAAGGTCAGCTTGTCTTTACATCTCATAATCTTAGACCTCTTGAGACATTAGATAAAGGTTTCATTGCTTTTACAACAACTAACCCTACAAATAGATATATACGACTAAACAACGTTAAAACGAACCATAATTTGAGAGATTTTTATTATCGGGACATTATGCTTGGAGAACAAAACGAAGAAGTATATGAGCAAACAAATAACTATGAAATTTCACTTGCTTTCAGAGAGGCGGGTGAGTTCAGTGGCTCGTAAGAAAATTGTATTTGTTATAGTAGAAGGTCCTTCTGACGAAGAGGCTTTAGGTGTTATTTTATCTAAATTATACAATACTAGTACCGTGTATGTTCATATAATGTACTTTGATGTAACCACTGCTATCGGTAATACCCCAAGCAATATAATCAACAAAGTATGTGCGACTATAAAACAATATGCTAAAGACAGTCATTTTGTGAATTCTCACTTTCAAGAAATAATTCATATAGTTGATACCGATGGAGCGTATATTCCCAACGATTTAGTTATAGAGGATATGACATTGTCTGATCACGTGTATACGATTGACAATATTAGAACACCTAACAAGGAAGGTATCATACAGAGGAATGCTCAGAAAAGTGAGAATTTGAATAAACTCTATTCAACAAACCAAATTTGGGGATTACCTTACCGTGTTTACTATATGTCCTGTAACTTAGACCATATCCTTTATGATAAACTTAACAGCTCAGATGCTGAGAAGGAAAATGATTCATTCCAGTTTGCAAAAAAATATCGAGCAGATATCAATGGTTTCTTATCATTTATATCTAACTCGGATTTTTCTGTAAATACTGACTACAAAGCATCATGGATTCATATAAAAGAAAACTCTAATTCACTAAAAAGATACAGCAACTTGGGACTGTGTTTTACTGAACTAAAAGTAGACTAAAGATCGAAGCATTCTTTTATGAGAGTGCTTTCACTTTTTATATTGTAACCCTTGTACCTGTGAAAAACTCAACTGAAAGCCTTCCATCCTCACAAGCCTCAATATGGTCAAGCACTTTAAGTGAAAAATCATAATCAAAGCTATTTATTGCACCAATGGTTTCCAACAATTGTACAAACTCATCGGCTCTATACTTAATTAGCAGATCATCTGTTTTCGCAGTCGAATTTTTAAAGCATGCAATATATCTCATCCGATGACTAAATATCAAATTCCATGCTTTTACAAATGATTTTTCTGGCAGGCCTGCATCAATTTCAATATCTGTGCAGAGCATCTGCCGTTCCTGTGGTACCTTTCTGTTTTTTGCACGATACCTTGCATAACGGCTGTCCTAGTCTTTGCTCCAAAGTGCCATCGGTGGTGGAGTGAAAGTTCTGCCCTCGATGGGTGTGCCGTTTTTACCAATAAAACTGCTGCACCTCCAATATTGCCGACTCTCTTCACCTCTGCGATTGGATTTGAGTAACATATAAGTAGACCCGCATATCGGACAAATTATTCTTGCCGACAGCGGGTTTTCTTCATTACTCCTATGATAGGTGCTGATATGGTGATCGTTACAATATTTACTCTGCCTTGCAAGTTCTAACTGAACACATTCCCATGTATTTTTATCTATAATTGCCTCGTGGCTATTTTCAAGATAGTACTTGTGTAGAGCTCCATTATTTTTCACACACTTTTTTGTGATGTGGTCAGCATTGTAGGTTTTCTGGCAGGGGTGGAGGGAATCGAACCCCCACCAGTGGTTTTGGAGACCACTGTGATACCACTTCACTACACCCCTATTTATTTGGCAACCCATAAAGCAAGATGATTATAGCATTTAGGTACATACTTGTCAAGAAAAAATCGCATTATTTGTATTATTATTGGTATTATTTATTAGAATTATTTGCCGGTGTTAGGCGAACCCATCTGTATTCCTACACTTAAAAGTCTAAACATCCTGTCGGCCGCCTTATCAAACATCTCCCCGGAATTTGCCAGCGCCTGTTCAATATCCATTGCACGACAAATTACCGGCGAAATGCTCACAATTCCGTGCTCATAAAGTTGTTCAGCGCCATCCATAATACTACCTGCAATGGCAATCACGGGTATATTCAATCTTTTTGCCCGCCGTGCGATACCGATTGGTACTTTGCCGAAAACCGACTGAGCATTCACACTGCCTTCACCGGTTACAATCAAATCACACGAAACCGCTTTTTGATCAAATTCAACAATATCTAATGACATTTCTATGCCCGAGGTCATTTTGGCTTTTAGAAAGGATTTCAGAGCAAAGCCAAGTCCCCCCGCAGCACCGGCGCCCGGATCGTTTTCATGCGAAATACCCAGCTTTTGTTTGACGACTTTCGCAAAATGTATCATACCCTCTTCTAGGGTTTGCAACATTTCATCATCAGCTCCCTTTTGCGAACCGTAAACGAAGGTCGCCCCAAACTCACCGGTTAGGGGGTTGGAAACATCGCACATAATATAAATATCTCGATTTTGGTATGCTCCCAGAGCAGAAGCATCAAAATCATGTATTGACGACAGATCTGCGCCTGTGAATGAGGTGATAGGACGGTTACTATCATCGAAGAATTTAACACCGAGTGCGGCCAACGCACCCAAGCCCCCATCGTTTGTGGCACTACCACCAATGGCAATAATAATTTTAGAGAATCCCCGATTCAGCGCATCCAGTATCAGCTCACCTGTCCCATATGAAGTTGTATGCAGCGGATTTTTCGGTTTTGTCAACAATGTAATACCGCTCGCGGCCGCCATTTCAATCACCGCAGTATCAGAATGGATAATACCATATGAGGCATCCACCGGCTCCCGTTCAGGCCCTGTAACTGTTTTCTTTATTATATCTCCACCACAGGCGGTTAACAAACAAGACACCGTGCCTTCCCCACCGTCGGCTATCGGAATTTTTACAAATTCACAAGGGTTGAAGTATTTTTTAGCGGATTTTTCAAGCCTTTGTATCACCTCTGAAGAATCCATCGTACCTTTAAACGAATCTGGTATTAACATAATTTTCACGGCAATTTCCCGTCTGTTCCCGACCGAAGTATTATAATACTAGACTGAATTTAGTATTATTGTATCACACCGGTTTTTGCAAGTCAAATAACTGGCATTTGTGCTATAAATGCATACCCGGTATTTTACTGGTATTTTACATAATAAATTTTTTTATAAAAACGCTTGCAAAACCAAAAGATTTCTGTTAGAATATTATCTGTTGCATTTGTAATACTAATTCGCGTTAGAAAAACTTCATTAATTGCGAATTAGTAAATACTATTCTCCTTGTAACGGTCGCTGATTGCGGCCGCTATTGACAAAAAAAGTGTGTCAATGTTTTAAATGAGGAATAGTATAACAATTTTTTGGGTTGATTAAACTGATGTCGATGCGGCGATATGTCAGGTCGACATATAACGGTTTTGGTTTTCTTTTAGATACGGGAGGTGCGCGTTTTGGCAAAGTGCGAAATATGCAATAAGAGTGTTTCATTCGGAATAAAGGTAAGTCATTCACATAGGCGAAGCAATAAAATGTGGAAACCTAACTTAAGAAAAGTAAGGGCTATAGTAAAAGGGGAGCATAAGAGAATTTATGTTTGTACCCGTTGTCTTCGTTCAGGAAAAGTGGAAAGAGGATATGGCAGCGGATTACTTAAAGCACCGGAAGTTGAGATTGTTATTCCGCAAATAGAAACAGTTGCAAACGTAGAACAAGCGGAAACAACCGCTGAAAATTAGAATAAAGGGGCGATATCGTCCCTTTTTTTCATTTCTCTAAGATAATAGTATAAGTTCGCATATTGCCTGATATATTTTTTGTGTCGCATCAATCGCACCCAAGCTTGCGGAGTTTTCGACCATTTGCTCAAGACTTTTTTTATCAAAAATTAAATTGTTTATGGTTTTACTTAACAGTTCATCACTCAACTCTTTTTCAGTAATAACAATAGCTGCACCCGCCTGTTCAAGAACACGCGCATTATGTTCTTGATGATTATGTGTTACATTGGGGGAAGGTATAAGTATTGCCGGCTTGCCAAGTGCAGTTATTTCGCTTACTGCCACCGCACCCGCCCTTGATATTACAAGGTCTGCGGCATTTAACACATATTCCATATTGTTAATGTACGGCACAATTTTTATGTTTGAATTTTTATTATCCAAAATTCCCTTACTTTCAATTACGTCGCTTATTTCCTTATATTGCGCTTTTCCCGTAGCAAATAACATTTGGATATTGTGCGTGTTACTCGAATTTGCAATAAATGAAATCAATGCTTCATTAAGCCGCTTCGCGCCCAAACTACCGCCAAATGCAACAATAAACGGTCTGTAGTCAAGTCCAAGAAACTGCCTTGCCTCTTCCTTTTTAACTGTAAAAAGCTCCGGTCGCAGAGGATTACCGGTAAATATCAACTTTTTGGCATTTTTAAATGCATATTTGCTTTGTAAAAAGCTTATACATACAACATCTGCAATATTACCAAGCAACTTGCTGGTAAGCCCCGGCAAGGCATTTTGCTCATGAATAAGCGTAGGGACTCTCTGTCTTACAGCTGCTGCAACAACAGGACCGGAAACATATCCACCCGTGCCAATTACTATATCGGGGGCAAATTTTTTTATTATTTTTTTGCTTTGTATGTATGCAATAACAGTTTTTGCCACCGCTGATATATTTTTTATGCTTATGCTCCTTTTAAATCCGACTACATCAATAAATGTAATAT
>JAAZFB010000148.1 GCA_012511915.1 Clostridiaceae bacterium | reverse complement strand
ATATATAAGTTGGATATTGACTGGAGTCTGATGGGCAAGGTTGTAAAAATAGGCCTGCCAAACGGAATTGAAAATGGAATGTTTCAGTTTGGGCTTTTGATTTTGCAGCGGCTTACGGCAAGCTTTGGAACCGTAGCTTTGGCGGCGAACGCCATTGCGAAGACACTCACGCCGATTTCCCATATAGCAAGCACCTCCTTCGGACTTATACTTATAACAATCGTTGGACAATGTATGGGTGCCAAAAATATTAAGCATGCGAAGATGTATATTTGGCATGTACTTAGACTTAATTTTACGATAACGGCTGTTGTAAACATAATTTGTATTATTTTTGCAAGCCGATTAGTTGGCATTTATCATTTGTCAGACGAAGCAAGTCGCCTTGCCAAAGAAATTTTTCTGATTTATACGGGAATGTCAATTATATTCTACCCCTTGGCATTTGTTCTTCCTCAGGCATTGCGTGGTGCTGGTGATACAAGGTTTACGATGGTGGTGTCATTTGTTACAATGTTTGCAGTCAGAGTTGGACTTGCCTATGTTTTAGGAAAATATATGGGTTTCGGAATCGTAGGATTATGGATTGCAATGACAATTGAATGGGTAATTAAAGGAGGAATTTATCTTATTAGGTATTTACGCGGAAAATGGCAAATAATCAGAATTATTTAGGGGAAGCTTTACCTAATTTTTATTTAGGTTTCGATAGGCACTGGGAGTAACACCGCATAATTTATGAAAAACTCGGTTAAAAGTGCTTTGATTCATATAGCCGCACTCCAGCATAATTTCAATAATGCTTTTATCAGTTTTTGTGAGCAGTTCCTTTGCGTCCATAATACGCAAATGATTGATATAATCGCGGAAGTTACTGTGCAATACCGTGGTGAAGATATGAGAAATGTGGTTTTTGCTCACATGAAGCTCAGAGGAAATCTGTTCTATAGAAATATCCTCTTTATAATGATTGGAACAATAAACTAAAATTCTTTGAGTAGTGCTGATGCTGTGATAGGAAACATCTTCCAACTCTATAACCTTTAAGATTTCTCCTATAGTCGCAATTAAATAAGCATTGCTCAACTCTTTGGCAGAATCGGAAGAACTGCTATAGTTCTCTCTGATTTTTTGAATCAAAAGAGGAACTATAGGAGGGACCTGTTCAGATAAAACATGAGGATTATTTGGTTTTTTGGTTTGAAGAATATCAGCAAACCCTTTTAAGACAAAAGGATCGAATAACACAATTTCAACGATTGCCTTTTGTTTTGTTATACTATGCAATATATAAGGGAATAGCAAGCATAAATCCCCTTTTTTTAAGGTAAGGCGTCCCTTGTCCACAAAAAAATCCATTTCCCCTTCCACAACATAATAAAGTTCTGCGTGTTTATGATACATGGGTGGGAAGTACTTTATTTCTTCACAGCGTATTGACTGTATAGTTAAATCATTGTTTTCAAAGACAGGCGACATGATAACACCTTCAAAATATGTATTTTTCATTGTTTTTTGTGTTGTTTTGATTAGATTATAACATCTAATATGGTATAATTCAAGCATAAATAACAAGAGGAGGATTTATATGTCCAAATTTATACCATTTCCATTTTATCATGATGATGTACCTATAGATTTGTCTTTTGTGTTTGAACATGAAAAACCTGCGGGCAAGCACGGTTTTTTAAAAGCAAAAGGCGACCATTTTGTTTTTGAGGACGGCACAATTGGCCGTTTCTGGGGAACTAACTTTAATGGCGGTGCCAATTTTCCAGAGTTTGCTTATAGCGAAAAAGTGGCAAAGCGCCTTGCTAAAATAGGCATTAATGTGGTTCGCTTTCATCAGTTAGACTCTGAATGGAATACACCCAATATATTTCAATTTACAAAAGGTAAACGATGTGACAAAACCACAGAATTAGATCCGGAAAGCATGAAAAGACTGGATTATCTTATTTATTGTCTGAAAAAAGAGGGAATATATTGTTATATGGATATGTTCACCTATCGTAAATTTAAGTCGGGTGACGGGGTAGAAAATGCTTTCCTCTTAAAAGATGCTGCGAAGCCCTATGCAAGCTATAATAGACGCCTGATTGAGCT
>JAAZFB010000147.1 GCA_012511915.1 Clostridiaceae bacterium | reverse complement strand
GTCCAGAAAGTGCTAAACAATAGAAGCGCTGACACGGGAGAAAAAGGCAGACTTCATTTTCTGCTTCGTGGAGTCGTTTACTGCAATGTCTGTGGGCAGAGACTGACTGGAGAAGTTCACAAACGAGGAAGTTACTACCGGTGCATCCCCGATCCCCACTCAAACAAGTGTGACCAGCCATACATCCCTGTCAATCATCTTGATAACCAACTGGAGAAAATCTATGCAGGTTTGCAGCCGCCAGAGGGTGTGCTGCGAGTCCTCAAAATAGAGATGCGCGCAATTGCCGAAAAAAGAATGAAAACCGCCAAGCGCGACATCGAACAGGCTCAAAAGACATTGGACGATATCGAAAACAAGGAAATCAAGCTGCTTGATGAGATGATCGCCGGAAAACTGGATAGATGCCTCTACGACAAACTCCAGTCAAGATATACCGAGCAGAAAGCTCAAGCACAGGAACGACTCGCTCAAATGCAGGTGGACTACAATGATCCGCTGGATTTCCTCGACAAGTGCATCGTTGTTGCGAGCATGCTCCTATTCTTACATCAGCGGTTCGATTATGAGCACAGAAAGAACTTGCTCAAGGCCGTTTTCAAGAAGATATATGTAGAGAACAAGGATATCGTGGCGGTTGAGTTCACGCCGCCGTTCAAAATGCTTCTTGGGGACGATCTGCGCCGCTAGTTCAAAGATCATCCAACCGGGACTGCCAAAAATAGATCAGTTGAACTGGTCTATTTTTGTAATTGTTTACTGTTGCTAGTTTCAGACCTCAGAATACCAAGACCAAAATGCTTCAACAAGCAGGGATAAGTTGCCTCAAGCGGCAAAAGCACTATTCGAATCATTGATTTTACCTACCAAGCTTAAAGTGATATATTATTGCTAAGTTTTGTAGCATCTGGACTTATCAAATATCACTCTTAATACTAAGGGGATCTGCCATGTATCTAGTTAATCTAAAACTGTGGAATTTTAGGGCGTTCGGAGGTAACAATGAAGTTGTCGATGACACTGGGAAACTAAGAGACCCGGATTTAGATGTCGACTTCAGCAATGGCTTGAATGTTCTAATCGGAGAGAACGACAGCGGGAAAACAGCGATCATTGATGCGATAAAGCTTATCACCAATACCCATAGTACAGAGTGGATCAGACTTACTTCAGAAGACTTCCATAAGGACAGAAACAACCTAAGAATAGAATGTAGTTTTATAGGACTTAAGGATATTGAAGCGAAGAACTTTACTGAATGGCTGTGCATGGATGGAGATGGGGATGACTCCAAGCCATATCTAAAGGTTGTATGTGAGGCAAAATGTTCGCAGGATAGAGTGTCATTCTATGATATCCGAGCTGGTGCAGATAATGACGGACAGCTATTATCTGCAGAAGCACGTGAATATCTGAAAGCGATATTTCTAAAGCCACTCCGCGATGCAGAATCCGAACTGGCACCAAAAAGAAACTCGCGTCTATCACAAGTACTTTCAGGTCATGATTTCTTTAAGTCCCAAGATAACTCTCATGTCCTAACGGATTTGTCTAGTTGCTTCAACTGCCTCGCTCATAAATACTTCCATGCAGATTACAAGCGTGATGATTGTAAGCATGAGGAGTGCCCGATTATTTCTCACTTTGATCTTGATAGTGATGGAGAATCCATACGAGACAGCATTGATAAAGCAGTACAAAGTTTCTCCGGCAATGATTCCCATTCAGTAAAGTTCGGCTTTGGTCAAACCAATCCTAAAATCAAACAGATACTGGAACCGCTTCGCCTTTCACTTACTGATGAGCAACTTGGCCTCGGTAGCCATAACCTGTTGTTCATAGCTACAGAATTGCTAAACCTTGAACGCGATGAATGGAGCGGGATTAGGTTAGGTCTAATAGAGGAAATCGAAGCACACCTACACCCGCAATCCCAAATGCGGATAATCGAATACCTATGCAACTTCATAAGACAAGAAGAAATAGAGCCAGATAAAAAAGAAGATATACAACTAATCGTAACGACCCATAGTCCTAATATCGGGTCGAAAGTTCCGCTAGATAGCTTGATCATCTGTAAAGACGGTCATGCGTTCCCAATGGGAACTGACATTCTAGGACAGTCCTACACAAAGTTGGAAAAGACAGATCATTCTTTCCTCGAGCGGTTTCTCGATACCACTAAAGCAAACTTGTTCTTCGCAAAGGGAGTAATACTGGTAGAAGGCTGGGCTGAAGAGATCATGCTTCCGTCATTAGCAAAAAAAATCGGAGTTGATCTAACAAAGAAAGGTATCTCCATAGTTAATGTTGGTAGCACAGCTCTGCTGCGCTATTCAAAAATATTTCTGAGGAAAACCGGAGCGAAAATGGATTTACCTGTCGCTGTAATAACCGATCTTGATATCAAGCCAAATAAGCACAAAGAAGCTGACCCTGAAACGAAGACTGAATCCGACTTCAATTTGATGGAAGAGATCAACAGCAAGAAAACAAAGTACGAAGGGGATACGGTTAAGGCTTATATTTCTCCACACTGGACACTTGAATATTGCATAGCGCTATCACCGAAACTGGCTCCTCATCTTTATATGCCTATTTCGGTAAATCTGACCGGTCATTTCGGTTTTAATCTGACCGATTTATCGGAGCGAAAGCGACGCTGGACTTTGTAATAATAGATCAGTTATTCTCGCTCGTCAACTTGGCTAGTTTCTTCCTCATTGATTCCCC
>JAAZFB010000146.1 GCA_012511915.1 Clostridiaceae bacterium | reverse complement strand
GTCCGGTGATTATGATGAAATACAATACTGGGCAAGTGAAACAGCAACAACAACAGAGAAAATCCGTGTTGACAACGATGTTAACATCTACGAAAATGGACAAAAATCAGATTTTACTTTAACAAATGTGCTTGGAGCTGACGGAAAGAGCTTCTACCGGATAGCTACATTTGCATTAAATGATCCTCAAGGCACAGAATATGACTATGACACTGCTTATGTATTGGATTATGAAAATGCAGTTGTTGACTCTGTAAATACCACAGCAGGCAGAGTTTCCATGAAAGAGGGCAATACAATTAATTATGGCGAAAATTATACTAATGTATCCGCTACTCTTTATGACAAAGATGGAAATCAAATCGAATGGTCAACAGTACAGGAAAATGACGTTATTTCAAGCTTATTCGCACAATCGGGTGATAGAAAGGTTTATACTTCTACCTTAATTCGCAAAACAGTTGAGGGCGTTATAACTGAAGTCACTTCCGATGATGATACCGAATACAGAATCGGCGATGCTTATTACAAAGTAGATCCTACAATTATTGCGGCTGATGAATTAAACTTGCAAGACGAAGGTATTTTCTATCTTGACATTTTTGGCAGAGTAGCATATTATGATGCACAATCTACACTTACCAGCAGTTATGCTTATGTTATCGACAGTATTGTAGAAGCAGTAAGCTTTGACAACAGACTGCAAATTAAAGCGTTTACCTTTGAGGGTGAGGTTGTAACTTTAACCGGCGCTACAAGAATAACTGTTCGTGAAGGTAATGCATCAGCTGTTTCCTATAAGAACGCAGATGCAAACGACACTACTTTCGGTGGACTTTTAGCTAAAATACCGCAAGGCACAGTAATTACATTTGCTGTTAACTCACAAGGTGAAATTAGCCGAATAGGTTTACCGGTTAGCGCAAACAATCAAGTAGGTCTAAACTATTTCTCTCAATATGCAGCTGGTACTGATTTTGACTACAGAGGAAACACAGGCATTATAAGAGTAAACAACAGGTCAGTTGAAATTGCTGAAGACACCATCATAATGATTGCAAATACAGCGTTTGAAGATGACGATTTTGATTTACTCTCACTAAGCCTATTGGGTGAAGAAGACATTTTAGAAGCTGTTAATACTACAGCTTATGATGTTGATAAAAACATGGTAGCAGGTCTGATTATAGTAAACGGTCAGATAGATGTTGCAGGTCGTGCAGAAGGTCTTGCATTTGTTACCGGTACATCTCAGATTAAAGACGATTATGGCGATAACTTAGACAGACTGACCGTGTTACAAGGCGGTGCATCAAAGCAAATCGATGTATCAGATGCTTTATCAATAGACGGTATTTTGTTCAAAGCAATTGCTCCGACACTTAATGCAAAAGGTTTAATGTCAAGCTTTAAGACTATCGCAGCTGTTGATGCTACCGGAAACTTAACAACAGGCAACGGTTTTGTTAACGACGATTATGTTGAGTATGTAGTCGGTAAGGTAGTGGATAAAACAGGCAGCAGGATTACCGTTAACGGAGTTGAAGGCAACGGTGATGCAGTTGAAGATATGCTTTATTCAATACCCAACACAGCTAACATCTATCTATATAACGATGGTGTAAGCAGCAGAGCCCTTAAAGCCCGTTTGGTAGACGATCTTGGTATTTTTGATGTTGACAATGACGAATACTTTGACGAATATGGCAATAAATTAGATGAAGTTGATGTGCTTATTCGTTATTACGATGGCAAAATCCAAGATGTAGTTATTTACTTGGATACCACATATGCTGCACCGGCTGCACCGGCAGAATAATAACAATTCACAATAGCGAAAACTATATAAAAACGGCATACCCTTTAGGGTATGCCGTTTTTATTGGTAACAACCAATAAACTACCTGGTATGTAGGTGGAAACAAAGAGCTTTAGCTTTATACTAATCCTTATACTAAACACTAATTAAAAACCAACTAAGATTTGCGAGGATTTTTTCTGTTCGGGTTTTGAATTTTGAGGGCGAATAACCATTGTTATTTAACCGAAAAATTCGAAAGTCGAGCGGGGAAAAG
>JAAZFB010000145.1 GCA_012511915.1 Clostridiaceae bacterium | reverse complement strand
TTATCAATGAATGTTACCCAATCATTTTATCCAACTCATCATTTTACGTAATTCCTTTCCTACCTTTTCAACTTGATGCTCATTTTCAATACGTCTCATTGCAAGAAAATGCGGTCTGTTAACTTGATTTTCCGCAATCCAATCACGCGCAAAGCTACCATCTTGAATTTCTGACAGGATTTTTTTCATTTCCTTTTTTGTTTCGTCTGTTATTATCCGTTTGCCTGTAACATAGTCACCGTATTCGGCAGTATCGCTTATGGAGTACCTCATATTACCCAAACCGCCGGCTACAACCAAATCAATTATAAGCTTCATTTCATGCACGCACTCAAAATACGCGCTTTCAGGCTGATAGCCTGCTTCAACGAGTGTCTCAAAACCACATTTCATAAGTGCGGTAACCCCACCGCAAAGAACTGCTTGTTCACCGAATAAATCTGTCTCTGTTTCTTCTTTAAAAGTTGTTTCAAGTATCCCCGCACGCGCACCACCAATTCCCGATGCCCAAGCAAGTGCGATATCCTTTGCACTACCGGTTGCATCTTGATAAATCGCTATAAGGCACGGAACACCCTTACCTTCCAGGTACTGACTTCTTACTGTATGTCCGGGTCCTTTTGGTGCTATCATTATTACATCGACATCAGCAGGCGGGTTGATTTGATTAAAATGAATGTTAAAGCCATGCGCAAAGGCAAGTGCCTTCCCTGCTGACAACTCCGGTTCAATGCTCTGATAATATACACTTGCCTGTTTTTCATCCGGTATTAAAATCATAATAACATCTGCCACGGCGGCTGCCTGACGCACCGTTGCGACTTTTAAGCCCGCATTTTTAGCCAATTCCCACGATTTGCTGCCTTCATATAAACCGACTGTTACGTCAATTCCGCTGTCTTTGAGGTTTAAGGAATGGGCATGACCTTGACTTCCATATCCTATAACCGCAACCTTTTTGTCTTTAAGTAATGAAATGTTACAATCTTTCTCATAATACATTTTTGCCATAATACTTTCCTCCAGTTTACTCATTAATAATATTTGTGCCTCTTTCTATTGAAATCATGCCTGTTTTAACCATTTCTTTTATTTCAAATGGTGCAAGTAAATCGATAATTGCCTGTAATTTTTCGGAAGAACCGGTTATTTCTATTGTAATTGTTTTATGTGAGACATCAATAATATTGGCACGAAATATGTCGACTATCTGAACAATACCGGAACGGTTATTGTTATCAGCTGCAACTTTAATTAAAGCTAATTCGCGACTTACAGTATCTTCTTCCATCAGCCTTTTAATTTTAATAACATCAATCAGTTTATTAAGCTGTTTTGTTACCTGGTCCACAATATATTCGTCCCCGATAACAACAATTGTTATCCTCGATACCGTTTCATCATTTGTTGTGCCAACAGCTAACGAATGAATATTAAAACCCCTACGGCTAAAAAGACCTGATATTCTGCTTAAAACACCTGCCTTATTAGCAACTAATACTGATAAAATATGCTTTTTCATAACCGTCTCCTTTACAAACATTACGTATTGTTCACAAACCGTTTCGTATGTATTAGAATATTCTAACACTTATTGCTTGCTTTGTAAAGGAAATCAATAAAAATGATTAAATTATATTAAATGACAAATAATAAGTTACTTATACTAAACACTAATTAAAAACCAACTAAGATTTGCGAGGATTTTTTCTGTTCGGGTTTTGAATTTTGAGGGCGAATAACCATTGTTATTTAACCGAAAAATTCGAAAGTCGAGCGGGGAAAAG
>JAAZFB010000144.1 GCA_012511915.1 Clostridiaceae bacterium | reverse complement strand
CTTTTCCCCGCTCGACTTTCGAATTTTTCGGTTAAATAACAATGGTTATTCGCCCTCAAAATTCAAAACCCGAACAGAAAAAATCCTCGCAAATCTTAGTTGGTTTTTAATTAGTGTTTAGTATTAGTATTATAGTCATTTTTAAATAAGGATTGGTATTAGCATTAATTTATGCAGTTTCAATCGAATCAGCATCTTGCAATTTTAATTCCTGTACTGCCCATTCGCGCATTTTGTACTTTATAATTTTACCTGCCGCATTCATTGGGAAAGTGTCTATAAACCTTACGTATTTCGGTGTCTTATGTTTTGCCATATGGCTGCGCACATACTCTTTTATTTCATCCTCAGTAGCTTGTGTGTTAGCTTTTAAAATAACGCACGCCATAATCTCTTCCCCGTAGGTTTTGTCCGGGACGCCTATTACCTGAACATCGCTTACTTTAGGATGGGTATACAAAAATTCTTCTATTTCTTTCGGATAAATATTTTCCCCACCCCGAATAATCATATCTTTTATTCTGCCGGTTATTTTAAAATTACCGTCGGGAAACCTTATTGACAAATCACCGGTATGCAACCACCCATCACTGTCAATTGCAGCTGCGGTTGCTTCCGGCATGTTATAATATCCTTTCATTAGGTTGTAACCCCGTGCAACAAATTCACCCGGAGTATTGTCAGGTAAATCTTCGTTTGTAACCGGATCGACAATTTTACATTCCACACCCGGCAGAGGACTTCCAACAGTAGATACCCTTACTTCAAGGGAGTCTCCAACACGGCTTTGAGTGCAACCCGGGGAGCTTTCGGTTTGACCGTATACAATTGTGATGTCTCTCATATTCATTAGGTTTACAACATCTTTCATAACGCTTATAGGACAAGGTGAGCCTGCCATTATTCCGGTACGCATGTAAGAAAAATCAGTGTTTTTAAAATCCGGGTGTTCCAATAGAGCAATAAACATTGTTGGCACACCATGCATTGCTGTTATCTTTTCTTTATTTATTGCATCAAGCGCTTTTACGGGTTGGAAATATTCAATCGGAACCATGGTTGTACCGTGTGTTACGGCGGCAGTCATTGCAAGAACCATCCCAAAACAATGAAACATAGGAACCTGAATTAGTAGCCGGTCTGCTGTAGTAAAGTCCATACAATCACCGATGCATTTGCCGTTGTTTACCACGTTATAATGGGTAAGCATAACGCCCTTGGGGAAACCGGTAGTGCCGGAAGTGTACTGCATATTGCATACAGCATCTTTGTCGATAGCTTCAAACATGTTGTGCAATATTGTATCCGAAACATCATCAGCCATCTTAAGTGCATCATCCCAATAAAAACAGCCTGCTTGTTTTGAATCGACAGTAATAATATTTTTTAGAACGGGTAGCTCTTTACAATTCAAATTACCAGGTTGGCTTGTTTTAAGTTCAGGGCATATTTCGTTGATTATTTGAACATAATCGGAATCTTTAAATCCGTCTATCATAACAAGGGTTGAAG
>JAAZFB010000143.1 GCA_012511915.1 Clostridiaceae bacterium | reverse complement strand
TGCTGAGCAAGGCATGGGTTCTTTTGAATGCTTTTTGCATTCAAAACGGTTCCATAACGATGCTCAGTGGAAAATCAGCCGAAAAGATTGCGCTATATTTGATTGAATTTAGTATTGTTTGCCCTCAAAATTCAAAACCCGAACAGAAAAAATCCTCGCAAATCCTAGTTGGTTTTTAATCAGTGTTTAGTATAATATTTTCTTTTTATCATTATGCTGAAAGGCAAAAAATACAAGTGTCATTCCGATAAAGCCTATTGCTTGTGTTATATAAAATAACATTTCTTCACCATTCAAAAATATTTTTCAAGGACTGCTTATGGCAGTCCTCTTAAAATTACTTTATCACTTCATTCAAATATTCAAGCGACATTTTTACCATCTTATCGCCCAACTCACTGTTCGCTTTTGCAGCGCTCTTAGTAAACCAATGTTCAATATCACCAAGTCTGTCAAGCTTTACAGCCTCAGGATAAAGTGACATTAAAATTGAACATTCAAACTCTCCTGCGTGGTCGTAGCCTGTGGCATTCTGCACAGCCGTACTCATTGTGGGAATAACCTTAATCCACTCAAAGGGGTTTGAATTATTGCCTAAATTCTCATAATAGCTTGAATAGCTCTCACTTCCCCACCAGCCTTGCCCTTGGGTCTTTTCAAGATATTTCATTGTTGCCCTTTTTGCAGCTTTCATGTAAGAAAGCGTCATGGGCATAAGCGACTCTTGCTCGAACTGGTGATGAATTACAACGTAAATATTTTTAAGTCCGGAAGAAAGCAAGCTCATGAAAATATAGTAAAGATATGCCTCAAATGCGTCCTCCTCAATATGTACTGTACCGCTTTTTTCATCTGCAACGGCATAGCTTGACGGACTATAGGAAATTGTGGGTGCAATCATAATTTCCTTTTTCTCAGCAAGTTTTTTTAATAATCCCTCAGCTACAAGGGTATCGCACCCGTATGAGCAATGCGGTCCGTGATATTCAACCGTTCCGCCTACTATACACACAGGTATATTGTTTTTCTTTACATAATCAAGCTCTCGCGGGAAGCATTTATCAAAAAACATTACTTACCACTCCTTATCTCACAAATCTTCTTTTCTGTTTTTTTGCTTTCGTCCGGGGATAAAATGCCAGCTGTTATATGATATTTAATACTTTCTCCACTTGCCAAGTATCTTTCATATCCATGCTCTTTGCAGTCTCTGTAGGATAATCTGCCGGCACTTCACGGTGGACAATTATATTTTTATGATCTGCCGTATAAGCAAGCCTTCCTCCATCAACTGGGATATAATTAATATGGCAAAGATAAAAATATTCAAGAGGCAAGTCCTTATTATTTATAAAATTAGCAATCAATTTCAATAAGACCTTTTTTCAAGTAGTCTGTCATTGAACGGCAACCGTCCTTGGTAACAACAATACCCTTTTCCCATCTAGCACCAAATGTTGGACCGGATATAAATGTATCAACCTGGAAGGTCATGTTTTCTTGTAGTGGATACTCACTTGATGTTTCCATCCAAGGTGCTTCAACTTCAATCATACCTGTTCCGTGACATGGGCCATATACAAAATTGTCTTTCATGCCGTTGTCCTCATAAAGTTTGTAAAAGCCCTTTGCAATTGAGCTTGCCTTAACACCTGCCTTTATTCTCTCTGTTGTCCATTCATGAGCCATATGACAGAATTCAACTATTTTTCTTCGCTCGCCTTCAAGCTTGCCCATAACAACAGGAATACCGATAGCTGGAGAATAGCCATCAATTTTAGCTGAAAGATTAAGCTGGACAATATCACCCTTTTTGATTTCACGGTAGCGCGAACGGCTGATAGCATGACGTGTAGATTCCTCACTGAAAACATACATAGGAAGGCCCTCATACTCAGCACCGTGCTCGTATATTACCTTTTGTGCAATACCAACCATTTGAAGCTCAGTAACACCCGGTTTTAAATTACGTATAACCTCATCAGTTGCAATTTCGATAATTCTAAAGCCCTCTTGAATACAAGCAAGCTCGTTTTCGCTCTTTATTTTCCTAAGCTCAACCATAATATCGTTACAACGAACTATTTCACTTTCAGGGAAGCTGTTTTTTAAGCCTTCGTAGATAGGCAACGTACATTCAACATAGCTGCCAAGACCTATTTTAAGCTTTTTACCTGAAACGCCTATTGACTTAAACACATCTGCAAATGTATCAGCGTGAAGCTCTGGGTAAGCTGGGTCAGCAGATTCTCTGAATTCTTTTAAAACAAAAACCTTGTCAAGCTTTCCAAAATCCTTGCCAAAAACAGCTGATTCAGGACCTACCATTAAAGCTGCATCTCCACCTGCGGAAATCGCAACACCTGCGCGCTCAAATAGAGGCCAGAAGCCGCTGAAATACCGTGCATTGGCATAATCAGACTCCGTACTAGATACAACCATAACGTCAAGCCCTGCCTCACGTATCATTTTTGCCGCATTTGCTATTCTTTCCTTATATTCGTAATCCGGGATACAAATTCTTGATGACATAATACATACC
>JAAZFB010000142.1 GCA_012511915.1 Clostridiaceae bacterium | reverse complement strand
GTTATCTTGCGGAGGCAAAGTCGTATGCAAGATTATAAGTATTATTATGAGGGCGCAATTTTTTATTGTTATCCTGACACAAATATTTTAATAAATAAGTTCCATAAATACTAAATATAAAAAAGTATAAAAAATTATCGCCAAAGTCCGATAGCACATTGTTCTATATGTTAGGAAAGCATATGAGAACAAAGGAGGAATTTTGTTGAGAATAGAAATAGAAAACCTTAAAAGTATTCAAAAAAGAGCTAAAGTGAAATGGAATAGTGGCACGGCATTAATTAGTATAGGCGATACCGACGCACCTAATCCCATGTTAGAACACAAGCCGGAGTGGATATTACGGCTTGTGTTTGACGATGTGTACCTTGAAGATGAGGATGAGGAAATTGATCCAAAATTTTTCGCGCTTTTTAATGATAACATTGCGGAGCGAATTGTGAACTTTGTTTGCCAACACAAAAACAACATTGAAACGTTGATTTGCCAATGTGAACACGGACAATCAAGAAGTGCGGCGGTTGCTGCGGCTGTGTCACAGTACATAAACGACGAAAGCGCAGAATTTTTCTCAGATGAGAGATACTGCCCTAACAAGACAGTATTCTATAAAATACTGCATAAGTTTTTTGAGATAACTCGCAAGGATAGTATGACAACATGATCTCAAATTGAGGAGATTTGTAAGCAAAAATTAAAGGATTTGTACGGTGAAACCATCCCTAACGAAATCTCTGAACGTTTCACAACAGAATTTTGCCAAATTGTCAAATACAGCTTAGAAGACAAATACTTATTAGCACATCAAATAGCAAAAAGAACGTATATCGACGGCGTTCCCATTGGGTTTCGGGGAGCCATCGGCAATTCTTTTGTTGCGTTCTTACTGGGCATAACCGCAGTTGACCCGCTAAAATACGGATTGCCTTTTGAAGTGTACGCCTGGGCTGATTATGGCAAAAGTGTGAATATTTATTTAAATGTTCCCACGGATTATACGGATGTGATTTCAGATTATATAAAGAAGTCGTTTTTTGCCGAAACAATTATAATTCCCAAAAAGAACTCATTGGCAATAATTGCTTTGCCAACCGAATTTATAAAAGAATATGCCAGTTACGATCATCAATATTTGCTTGAACGTTTTTCATACATTGAGATTTTTGAAAATGATAGCCTCTCTTTGATCAAACATCTTGAGGTTATGGCAGGAGTTAAGGCAAGAACCATTCCGCTTGACGATGAAAAAGCTCTTGGAATATTCCGAGATTGCCAAACAAGCGGAATACCACTATTTGACGATGATTTTCTTTGTTCTTGCGTGTTATCAGAAGTTGATATACGCTCTATTGACGAGTTAGTCAAAGCGTTGGGACTGAAATTAGGCACTGTTGATTATCCGCCTATGGATTTAGTGTTTAATAAAACAGCAAAATTTTCTGAGCTTCTCACATATCGTGATGAGGTTTTCCTCGGACTTATGCAATATGGAGTAGAAAGAGAAATCGCTTTTAAAATGATGGAGCATTTCCAAAAAGGAAGAGGATTGACCTACGAATATGAACAGCTGATGAAACGTCATAATGTGCCTGAATGGTTTATTAAATCATGCGAAAAGACTCTGTATTTGTTTCCCAAAGCTCATGGCGTTGTTTATACATTGGAAGCGTTTAGACTTGCTTGGTATAAGGCGCATTACCCTGACGCGTTCAACGCAGTAACCGAAATGGAGGACATTAACAATGACTGAATTTGTCGTAAGTAGTTTGCTATCACTGATGGATGCAATATCACAAAAACACGCCTTGCTTGCCGAGGAAACAGGCCAGGACTTTAACATTTTTAAAATTACGGACATTGCCAGCAAGGAGGTATTAATGTGCCGTGTTCTGTATGAGCTTCTATCGCCTAAAGGCTGTCATAATC